>CANQQR010000037.1 GCA_947626035.1 uncultured Bacilli bacterium
TTATCATTTACAATTACATTTTATTATTTTTATTTATCAATGTCAACAACAAATTATCGGTGGGACCAACAATACTATATATACTATTACTACTATTCTACTTATATTTTGCTTATTTACCTTAGTTTTATACCAAACTTAAATAATTTAAAATTATAATCGACCGGTCGATTACTGAACGATTGAACGATTTTCCGAACGATTGAACGATAATATCAAAAAAGAAGAAATTAAACTATAATCTCTTCTCTTAACAAATATTTAATTTTCCTCTGAATCTAAACTTAATTCAATATTATCAATACAATAACCATCACTAACATCTTTAATATTTAAATTTTCAATAAATAATGTAGCTTTAAAATCCTTTATAGACAATTCTATTGCTTCTTTTAACTCTTTATTTAAACTTAAATCCAAATTCTTAATTGGTGTCTTTAATGAAACATTCTTATTTGACTTTTCTCCTCTAGCTTGACTAATAATATCAATCATATCATTACCATTCTTAATTTCCTTATCAAATTCAAACTCAAGAGGTTTAATCTCTGTTAAATGTATTGATTTATTATCATGATATAACTCTTGATAAATTTCTTCTGTAATAAATGGAAAGAAAATACTAAAATCTTGTAATAACTTATAAAGAATAGTATAAACAGTTTTTTGCCCTGAATATCTTGGTACTACACCAAATTCTTCTGGTCTATATAATCTATGCTTTACTATTTCTATATAATTATCACAGAAATTCCAAAAGAATTTCTCTAAATGATTTAATGCAAGCCCAACTTCATACTCTTCTAAATACTTTATAAAACCTTTTTCCATTTCTTGGAAAGTTCCTAAAATCCATCTATCTACATACTCATAATCACTAAAATCTCTATCTTCATAATCAACTAAATGCATCTCAATAAACTTAGAAACATTCCATATTTTATTTACTAATTTTTTACCTCTTAAAAGTGTCTCTTCACTAAATACAATATCAGTTCCAAGTCTTCCAGATCCTGCCCAGTATCTAATAACATCAGCAGAATATTGATTTATCAACTCGATAGGTTCTACTTTACTATTTCCCTTGGATTTACTAATTTTTTCACCTTTATTAGCCATGACAAATCCTGAAATCATTACATTATCCCATGGGCGTGTGCCAAAATGATAAAAACTCTTTACAATAGTATAGAAATCCCAAGTTCTTATTATCTCTGAAGCATTTGTCCTAATACTCATTGGCTTCAATATATCTTCATAATTATCTTTTTCCCCATATCTCATATTAATTAATGGTGTCACTGAAGAAGTAGCCCATGTGTCCATAACATCTGTTTCAGGTACAAATTCCTTACATTTACACTTAGGACACTCACTTACACTAGGCTTATCAACAAGTGGATTAACAGGTAAATCCTCTTTCTTAGCAAAAATTGGTTCTCCACATTCTTTACAATACCAAACAGGAAATGGAACACCAAAATATCTTTGCCTTGATATACACCAATCCCAAGCAATATTATTTACCCACTCTTCATATCTAGTATGCATATAATCTGGATGCCACTTAATCTCATTACCAATTCTTAAAAAATCCTCTTTATGATTCATAATATCAATAAACCATTGCTTCATAACAGAATATTCTACTTCTTTACCACATCTTTCATGTGTTTGAACTTCATGCTCCAATTCCTCAATTTTAACTACATACCCACCATTTTGTAAATCCTCAATTATTTGCTTCCTAGCTTCTTTAATCTTCATTCCACCATAATTAGGAACATCAGAAATAATTCTACCATCATTAGTAAAAATATACTTTAAAGGTAAATTATACTTTTTCCACCATTCAATATCTGTTTGATCTCCAAAAGTACAACACATAACAACACCAGTACCTTTATCTATAGCAACTTTTTCATCAGCCATAATAGGAACATCTACATTAATTACTGGAATATGTGCTGTCTTTCCAATTAAATGATTATGAACTTCATCATTAGGATTAACAAAAACACAAACTATAGCAGGAAGTAATTCTGGTCTTGTAGTAGCAATAGTAAACTCTTCGCCATCTTCAACTGTTTTAAAATTAATATAATTAAATGTAGTCTTTATTGTCTTAGTCTCAAGCTCCGCTTGCGCTATAGAAGTTAAACATTCATTACACCACAAAGCAGGACTTTCTTTATGATAACAATGCCCTTTATTAATTAAATCCAAAAATGACATTTGACTTATCTTAATTGTTGATGGACTTACAGTCTTATAATGTATATTCCAATCTGTACTAACACCCATTTTACTAAACAAAGTTTGAAACTCTTCTTCATACTTATCTGTTGTTTCATAACACAACTTAGAAAACTCTTCCCTACCTATTTCATGAGCTTTCTTTCCTTGTTCTTTCTCAACTAACCTTTCACTTGGTAATCCATTATCATCAAATCCAAATGGGTAAAATATATTAAACCCACGTAACCTCTTATATCTAGCAATCATTTCTGTTTGAGAATATGAAAAAATATGCCCTATATGTATTTTTCCATTTACTGTTGGTGGTGGTGTATCAATAGAAAACACTTCACGCTTATCTAATTTAAACTCATAAATCTTATTCTCTTTCCAATACTCTAACCACTTATTCTCCTTTTCCCCTGCATTATACTTCTTATCTAACATAACTTTCCTCCTTATAAACAAAATAAAACCACGAACATTACAAGGACGACTTATAAATTCGCGGTACCACCTTTTCTTACTCAAATATTTAACGCATACATACGGCTTACTCTACTTAATTTCAAATAAACAACTAAAAAGCTACCTTCAATTACTCTTCATTAAGAAAGACTTTCAGTTTACAATCTTTCATCCCTACTAACTACTAACTAATCTACTCCTCTTTCTTCTTCGTTTTTATAAATTAAATTATATCATAAATAAACAAATATTCAAGCACTAAACATCCTTATTCTTCTTAAACTTAACAATAAAATCAGGAAACGCACTCATAACTCTTCTAGTAAATATACCCTTAGTTGCCAAAACCTCTTTAACTTTCTTACTAACCTCTTCTGTACTATCTTTAACAACACTACAACTAACACCCTTAATATTATAAATAACCTTAGTAGAAACAGACAAATCTATAATAAACAAAACAAACAATACAGAACCCAAAACCTTTAAAAGAAGAGGATTAATCAAATGAATAATATTAACAAAAAATGGATTAACAAACAAAACAATCAAAAGTCCTAAAATACCAAAAGCAAACACATTAGATAAACAAACCCTACCATTTAAATTAAACTTCCTATTAGAATAATCCCACCATCTCGTCTTAAAAATCTTCTCCATAATATAACTTGCCAAATACTCTAAAACAGAACAAATAATCATAGACATACAAGCAAGAGTCACTGGGTCACTCTTATACTTACTAAGAAAAGTCAAAATAAGCAAACTACCAACACCATATATAGGACAAACAGGTCCAATCAAAAACCCCCTGTTAACAAGCTTCTTATCTTCAATAAAACAAACAAGAACCTCCATAAGCCATCCCAAAAACGAATAAATGAAAAACAACATAATACTAACAAAAACTTTATACATACTTTTTTCTCCTAACTTTATTATTCACATAAACATAAATTCTATTCTGTTCTAAGTGCTACAACTGGGTCCTTTTTACTAGCAATACCTGCTGGAATATAGCCACCTAAAATAGTTAAAACAACATTTATTAAAACGAGTATCAAAGCATGAACAATATTAAGCTTACTAACATTAGCAAGTCCTGATAAATTCTCTATAATAATATTCACTGGAATAGTTAACAAATAAGCAATACCTATACCTAAAAATCCACTTGTAAGACCTATTAAAAATGTCTCAGCATTAAACACCCTCTTAATATCTTTCTTTCTAGCCCCAAGTGCTCTTAAAATACCAATCTCCTTAGTCCTCTCAAGCACACTAATATAAGTAATAATAGCAATCATAATACTTGAAACAACTAAACTAATAGAAGAAAACGCTATCAAAACAACAGTAATCGCATCCATTATATTACCTGATAAACTACTAATCATCTCTGCCATATCTGTATACTCTACCACATCTTTTTCACTCTTACCCTTATTATACTTATCTAAAAATGAAGTAACACTCTCTTTACTATCAAAGTCCTTTGGGTACAAATATATAACTTGTGGAACACTTTGATCCCCTAAATATGAAAGCATAATCTCTTTAGTATTAGTACTCATACTATCATTATCAAATGCCTTATTAGTTAAAACATTATAATCGCTTTCCCTCTGAGCCTTAACAATCTCTGAATCCTTATTATTACTAACAATTAACTCAGTCAATTCATTAGTATAAATAATTCCACTACCACCAGAAATAACTTCCTTATCTTCTTTACTTCTAACAATAGCTTGAACAGGTAAAACAATAGAAGAATTATCATACAAACTATCTAAATCTTGACTGGGTATAAAAGCACTACCATACTTAACATAATATGAATCATTCAAAATAACCTTAAACTTTGCATTTAAAATATCATCAAAACTTACCTTTTCTCCACTAAGCCCTAAAGAATTAAGTGTTGACTTATAAATACGGTTCATTCTATCAACAAGCAAAATAATTCCAGGCTCATCTTCATTAATTTTACCAGCTAAAACATCATAATTATTAGCAATAATACCATCTTCTCCCTCATTTGGATTAGTAGGTAAAAGTTGCCACATAGAAGTATCAACAAGTGTTTTACCATTAACACCATCATTTATAACATTAATACCAGTAGCACTAACATAACTAACACCTGCTAAAAGAGTCTTATCTAACCCCTCTAAATAATCTAAATACTCACTAGAAATAACATTAGTATGTAACATCGTATCAACAATATCATCAGTAACATAAACCTCTTTTTTACTAGTATACTCTTCTAAATTACCATCCCCTTGAATATTACTAATCAAATCCTCACTCATATTCATAGCCTGTGAACTAATAATAATAGGCGCCTGACTTAACGAATTCCTCTCAAACTCATCAACCTCAATCTTAAACCCATTACTCAAAGCCAAAATAAGTGCAATACCAATAATACCAATACTAGAAGCAAAAGCAGTAAGCAGTGTTCTTCCCTTTTTAGTCTTAATATTATTAAAAGACAACTTTAAAGCAGTAACAAAACTCATAGAAGTCTTCCTTATCTCAAGCTTATCTTGAGCATTATCTAATTCACTAATAGGATTAGAATCACTTAACTTAACACCATCTTGAAACTCAATAATACGAGTAGCATATGTACGCGCTAAATCAGGATTATGTGTTACCATAATAACTAACTTATCTTTACTAATCTCCTTAATCAAATCCATAATTTGAACACTAGTCTTAGTATCTAAAGCTCCAGTAGGTTCATCTGCTAAAATTATATCAGGGTCATTAACCAAAGCACGCGCTATCGCAACACGTTGCATTTGTCCACCAGAAAGCTCATTAGGCCTCTTATGTGCATGCTCTAAAAGCCCTACTTTCTTTAACACCTCACGTGCTCTACTAACACGCTTCTTATAACTAACACCACTCAAAGTCATACCCATCATAGTATTATCTAAAATACTAATATGTGGTATCAAATTATAACTTTGAAAAATAAACCCAATACAATTATTCCTATAACTATCCCATTGTTCCCTTTTAAATTTCTTAGTAGACTCAGAATCAATAATCAAATCCCCACTATCATACTTATCAAGTCCACCAATAATATTTAAAAGCGTAGTCTTACCTGACCCAGAAGCACCTAAAATAGCAACAAACTCATTCTTTCTAAACTTTATAGACACATCCTTTAAAGCCTGTTGCACAAAATCTCCAGTCTTATAACTCTTATTAATATTCTTTAACTCTAGCATAAACTTCCCTCCAATAACTGATTAAACCTATTAAGCATATCATAAAACTTAATAACCTCTTCATAATTAACTTTCATTAAAATACTATTCTTTACTTCATCAAATAGAATATTTATAGAAGAAGAAATACTCTTCCCTTTAGAATTTAACATAATAGAATTTTTCTTATTCTTATCAACATATACAAGTCCCTTATCACTTAAAGAAGAAATAACCTTAGTAGTCATACCCTTATCACAATGAGCACACTTAGTAAGTTCCTTAAAACTAATAGAATCATTATCTTTAATAATAACTAAATATATAGCTTCACACAAACTAAGATTATACTCTTTAACTCTCTCACTAAGTATCTTATAAAGCTTCTTCTTAATAGAACTTATAAGCACTATAAAATTATTAGAACTACACTCTTTCATATAATCCTCCAAGTTGAATTGTCAACAAATTAATCTTACTACATTTACAAATATTAGTCAATAACAGAGCTCTTTATGCTATAATATAAGAAACGCAACTTAAAATTAACTTAAATTCAACCTATAATTGGTTTTTTGCAACTGGGTTTTATTATATATTTTTATCGAGGTGAAAAATTATGAAGTTTAGTGAAAAACTCCAAAAACTTAGAAAAGACAATAATCTAAGTCAAGAAGCCCTAGCAGACAAATTAGATGTATCTAGGCAATCAGTTTCAAAATGGGAAAGTGGTCAAACCTACCCAGAAATGGACAAACTAATTACATTATGTAAAATATTTAACGTCACACTTGACGACTTAACAAACGACGAAATACAATATAAAGAAGTAAAAAAAGAAAAAAGAAATCCACTAAGTAATATAATTGATGAAATAATGTACATTATAGATAAAACAATTTATATCTTTAATGACATGAACAAAAAAGAAAGAAAAAACACAATACTAAAAATCATAACACTCTTAATAATCCTATTACTACTAAAAATACCATTTGACTTTATCGTACATGCAGGAAACATCATGATAAACTACATACACGTTAGTTACTTCTTAAATACACTATGGACTCTACTTATAAACATAGTTTACATAACATTTTGTTTATTTACATTTATATACACTTACAAAACATACATACTAGAAAAATACACAATCAAAGAAAAAGAACAAGAAGAAACAGAAAACGAAACAGTAACAGATGAAGTATTAGAAGAAAAACAAAAAATAAGAAAAATAAAAATAGAACATGAAAAACGTGACCCAATCGTCTTACCTTTTCTAGGTAAACTAATAAACATATTCATAAAATCTTTTGTAGGACTAATAACCATTCCATTTATAATTTCATACGTACTACTATTTCTAAGCATAACACTACTAATATACTGCTTATTTAAAGGAATAATCTATTTTGGCATACCTTTAGTAATAATATCTTTCCTAATAATAAACATAATATTTCTAAAACTACTAATCTCCTTTATATTCAACATGTCAGTAAAATTTAAACCATTATTTATAATTTTCATAATATCACTTGGAATATGTGGTGTAGGATTATCTATAAGCTTAATAGAAATAACTAACACAGAAATAATTGAAGACTTACCACCTACTACCCTTACCCAAAACATAATATCAAAAGAATATACAATAGACGAAAACCTAGTTCTAAGTGACATGCTATACTATAATCACAAAATCAACTACATAAAAGACGAAACACTAAATGACAAAATCATAGTAGAAATAGAATATTATAGTGACTTTACAAGTCCTTACATAAGTGAATTTACTAACAACAACTACAAATACATAGACTATGACTTAACAAACAAAAATCCCAAAAACTTACTTACTATTATAATAGATAACTTAAAAGACAAAAAACTATATGATTATAGTAAACTTTATGAACTAAAAATAACAATATATTCAAGTAGTAAAACATATGAAATGCTAAAACAAAACAAAGAAAACAGTGAAGAAATAGAAGAACAAAACTATGAAGAAATAAACGAAATATCTTCTCTAGAATCACAAATAAATGACTTACAACTAAAAATAGAAGAACTAGAAAACACCAATGAAACACTAAAAAACGAAAAAGAAGAACTACAAAACAAAATAGAAGAATATCAAACCAGAATAAAAGACCTTTTAAATAACTAAAGGTCTTTTAACATTCTATAATTTAACACCTAAATCTTGTATCTTTTTTAGAAGTCCAACTTTAGGAAAAGTATAATCAGGAAGTTGTCCAAAATCATATGCAGTAAACACATTTCCTTCAACTATAGCAGGTCCATTTTCAGTAATACATACATCCCATCCAACATACTTAATTTCCTTAACCTCTAAAGCAGCCTTTTTACATAATTCCATTGCTTCTTTAACATAAGGAACCTTAAATCCTATAAACTTAACATGAGTCATTGGATGCTCTTCTACTATATCTCTTCCAGAAGTATGTCCAGGTCCACTAACTTCTCCAGTCTCTAAATTAAAGTGACAAGCGTACCCTCCATTCTCTAAATTATCTACAAACTTTCCATGATTACCAGTCTTCAAAACTGCATACAAAACATAAGGAACACCATCTTTAACTAAAGTAACCATCCTAAAACAATTAACTGAATATGGGTAAAGTCTATCAAGCTCATGATGTTGCTTAATCTTTTCTTCCAAAACACCAAAGTTCTTCTCTTTAGAATTAACATAATTATATAACTCATCTATATCTTTAAAGTCATCCACCTTTAAAATCTCAATACCCTTACCACATTCGCCTACACTAGGCTTACAAACGATCTCCTTCTTGTCCTTTATAAAATTCTCTAAATCACTCTTACTAGCTAAAGACAAATCCAAAAAATCTCTCTTAATATAATCTTTAAAACGTGCATCAAACAAATTCTTATGCTCAAAAACATCAATAAACTGTTTATCATTCATCATAGATAACAACTTCTTATTCTTAACTCTAGTCATATAGGTCTTTCTCTCTTTACTATTCATATTATAAAACTCAAAAATAGTATAATCAAAATAACCTGCACCATACTTAAATGCACACCCTACAATATCAAAAAATGTCAAAATCTTACTCTTACCTGACTTATCATGAACTTCATTTATACACTCTCCTAGTCTTTTAAAACTAGCACCACTTATAATTCTAGAAATATAACCTACGCTCATAACTAATCCCTAAGTCCTAAAGTCTTATTATCATTAAGTTGCATCATAATAGCACCTTTAATAATATCAAGTCCAAGAATTAAATCCTCATCAGGTATAGTCAAAGCTGGCATAATCTTAAGCACTTGATCCTTTCGTCCTGCTCTTTCAATAATAAGTTTCTTATTAAAGCACTCATCTTGTACACGCTCGGCTAAAGTATCGTCTCCCATATCGCCAAAATCAATACCCCAAATAAGTCCAATACCACGGTAACTTAATTTACTACTAATTGGCAATATCTCTCTTTCAATATAATCACGAACAATCTCGCCTTTTCTCTTAGTCTCTGCTTCAATATTATTATCTAACATAAACTCAAGTCCAGCTTTAGCTGCAACAAATGCGATTTGATTACCTCTAAAAGTACCATTATGTTCTCCAGGTTTCCAAACATCTAACTCAGGCTTCATAAGCATTAATGAAAGAGGAAAACCATACCCACCAATACTCTTACTCATAGTAAACATATCTGGCTTAATACCAGCTCTTTCAAATGAGAAAAATGTTCCAGTCCTAGCGCATCCTACTTGTATCTCATCAATAATTAATAATATATCATTATCATCACAGAACTTACGCACTTGTTTTAACCATTCGCTATCAAAAACATAAATTCCACCCTCTGCTTGAACAGTCTCAATAACTAAAGCAGCAGGTTTCTCAACACCTGAATGACAATCATCTAATAATGTTTGCATATACTTAATTGTATCAAGTTCAGGGAACATATAAGGAACAGGAATATGAGTAACATTATTAAGCGGAACACCAGCACCGGCACGTGGACCTCTATCAGTAGTAAGTGCAAGTGCACCAAGTGTCATTCCATGAAAAGCACCCATAAGAGCCCAAATATTTTCTCTTCCCTTAACCTTACGTGCAAGTTTTAAAGCAGATTCAACTGAATTAGCGCCTGTAGGCCCAGGGAACATAACCTTATAATCTAAATCCCTTGGTTTTAATATTTTATTCTCTAATGTATCTAAGAACTCTCTCTTAGCAACTGTATACATATCAAGTGCATGAATAATACCATCACTATTTAAATAATCTAATATCTTCTTTTTAATATATGGATTATTATGTCCATAATTAAGAGCACCAGCTCCATTAAAAAAATCTAAATACCTTTCTCCATCCTCATCATAATAATAACTTCCTATTGCTTTAGTAATAACAGTTGGAAAACGTCTGCAATAAGAACGTACAACAGATTCATAATCTTCAAATACTTTTGTTTCCATTATCATACCTCTTTCCATCAGCAAATGTCTGATTTATGTAAATATTATATCTCAAATTGTCTAACATAGTCAACAAATAGACTACTACTATACACTACAAAAAGTAACTAAAAATTTCTAAAAATTTAACATTTTTCTTTTCAACAAACATATTATTTGATATAATAAACATGAAATAAAAAGAAATGGACCCGTAGCCAAGAGGCTAAGGCATGGGACTGCAACTCCCCGAGCGCCGGTTCGACTCCGGCCGGGTCCTCCAAAAGATAAAATCGTCGCACTAAAAATGCGACGTTTATTTTTTATAAGCAAGCAACGTGCTGATACTCCCACCATATTTTATTTTTCTTCTAAATCATTCTTAATTAAAAACTTCATCTCTTTTAATTTTGGTTTCTAATAATTTCTTATCTATTAATTTTAATTTATATTCTGATATTAAAGTTTGTGACATATTTTTACTTAATGAATACTCAACAACATCTTTATCTTTAGAACTGCAAAGAATAATTCCAACGCTAGGATTTTCTTGCTCTTTTTTTACATCTCTATCTAAGACTTCTAAATATAAATTCTTTCATAATATGATGAAGTTATTTGCCTATCTAATTCTCTTTTAGAATAATTATTTTTAATAGATAATTGCGTCACCAGTGGTGTCGCAATCTCATCATCTTTATAAGTACTATAAAATTGAATCATTCTTTCTATATTTCTCGCCATATCCACTTTTTTCTTTTAAATCATATAAAAATTTTCCAACTTCTAAATATAGCAAAATCATTTCTTCATTAACTTTTATATAAGCATTATTTTTTCCTTAACTACGGACAGTTTTTAAAATTTAATCAATTTAATAAATAATACTACTAGTTAAAAAAACGCTTAAAATTGATTTTAAACACCAATATAAAAAAATTTCACTAAAAAACAAAGGAAATCTAATTATCGATTTCCTTTTCTTATACAAACATTTCAATAATTTTTTATCTATATTATTTACAAAGCTTTCTTAACATCAATATCTTTAATCTCAGAATTATATAATTCTTCATATTCTTTACAATTCTTTAATAATTCCTTATGACTTCCCTCAGCAATAATATGTCCATCATCTAACATTAAAATTCTATCAGCATTTTGTATTGTAGATAACCTATGTGCAATAATTAAAATTGTATATTCCTTTTGTAAATTATTTATCGCTTGTTGTATTTTTGCTTGAGTTTCATTATCAAGTGCACTTGTAGCCTCATCAAATAATATTATCTCGGTTTTTTGAACAAAAGCTCTAGCAATAGCTAATCTTTGTTTTTGTCCTCCAGATAATGTAATTCCACCCTCTCCTACAACAGTATCATACTTATTAGGTAACGATTCAATATAATCATCCAAACAAGCCATTTTACATGCATTTTTCATTTCCTTATCAGTCAAATCTTCTTTTACAAGCTTTAAATTATCTTTAATACTCATATTAAAAATATATGGATTTTGACTTACAATTGTAATATTTCCTCTAATAGAATCTTTATCTAACTCCTTAATATTAACGCCATCAATTGTTATTGTTCCCTTATAATTATCATACATTTTACATAAAAGATTAAAAATTGTAGTTTTACCAGCCCCACTTTTTCCTACAAATGCAACAGTCTCATTTGCATTTACTTTAAAATTACAATTTTTTAATACTCTCTTTTTATCATACTTAAAACTTACATTTTTAAATTCAAAATTACCATTTACATTACTCAAATGTTTATCTCCAAATACTTCTTTTTCATATTTACTATCTTCAAAAATATCAAATATTCTTGTAGCAGATAAATTAAATCTTTTCATTAATTCATGAAATCCAGTAATATTACTAACTAAACCATTATATCTATTTCCAAAATTATATACTACAACACCAACTGCAATACTCATAGAACCAAAATAAACAGACAACCCAATTATTAAAATTGTTAAGAAATATGAAATCTCAGCCCAATACCACCTAAATACTAAATATGACAAATTTGTATTTTCCATTCTATAGCGCTCCATGTTCAAATTTTCAAACTTATTTCTTAATTCTTTTAAGAAACTTTCTTCGCCATTTAACATTTTAATATCTTCTGCACCACGTACTATTTCTCCAGCAAAACCAGTCATAACATCATTGCTTTTTCTATATTCTTTTTCATTTTTATTATAAGTATTAATTCTTACTAATTCTATTAATAATCTAATCGTAAACGAAATTAAAGCAAACACAAACATAACTTTACTCAAAACAAAATATGTAAACATTACACCTATATTCGATATAATACCATTTATATATTTATTCAAATCTGTAAATATTGAAGATATATTTTTTGTATCTCCAACTAACCTTTGAATAAACACACCAGAACCATTTTTTTCTAATGTATTATTATTTAATTTTAATATTTCAGCTCCTAAATTTGATTGAATATTAATATATATTCGCATAAATATTCTTTCATATAATTTACTTTTAAAATAACTTATCGTATCGCCAATTAAAAAAGCAGATAATAATATAGCACCCATGCCTATAAATTGTTGAATATTATTATTAGTTAAATTAACAATAATCCTAGCAGAAATAAAAGGTACAACTATACTAGTAAAAATACTAAACAAACTTAGAAGAAAATATATAACTATTCTTTTTTTCTCTCCTTTAGAATATTTCCAAACAAATTTAATATTCTTTTTAAATTCTTTCACACAATTCACCCCAATACAACATTTTACTCAATGGATTACGAAACACAAGTCTTTAATTTTAATAAAAAATATGCTATTGCTTTCCAAAAACAATAATAAAAAACAAGTTTTTTAAAAAAAGGCAATAAGCCCCTTACCCCATAGAA
>CANQQR010000038.1 GCA_947626035.1 uncultured Bacilli bacterium
TTAGAGAAGTAAATGAAGATGATATATTAAAAGATTTATATGAAATTAGAGATGAATCTCTTGGTTGTAATTTAAGTGATTCTGATAAAGAACATGAAATCTTAATTGATGAAATTTCTGAAAAGATTTTAAATAATGTTTCTGGACATAGTATAGAATATGTTAAAAAACAATTAGATCTACTTGATAAAAATTTGCTTGATTATCTTTGTTATTGGAATGAGAAGTATTATAGAAACGGTTTTATGGATGGTGTTAAGATTATTCTAGGATGTTTGAAGGAATAGCTAAATAAAATAAATAGTGGGATTTTTGAGAATTTATCAATTTTCTCAAAAATCCCACTTATATTTTTTCTTTATTTTATTGCTATTACACGCTTTTGGTATTTCTAACCCGTGATATTTCGTAATTTCAATCCGTGACTTTTTTAATTTTCATTCCGTGATTTTATATTATATCTGATTTTTAATCAAAAATATCGCTTATAAGCGACATTTTTGATACTAAAGCGATATTTTTATTTAAATATACTTTTAAATTCCAATGGAACTATATCTTTGTATAACAAAACAAATTGTGAATTAACTTGTCTATAATCATGATAATGTCCAAAATACCATTTTTTAAACTTACATTTTTCCATAATCTCTTGAAAATAATCCGTTAAATAATCTTTCTTAAACTTTCCTGTTCCTAATAATGTTTGGATACTTGTTGGACAACAATGAGAAATAATATAATCCACTTTATAATTTGCTTTTTCTAAATTATTTATACCATTTTGCATTTCTTCCTCAGTTGGTAATTCTAAAATAATCTCCTCTTTTACGATATTCATATATTTTTTCTTCATCTCAAGTTAATATCCCATCTTGAATATCATGAGAGCTATCTCCACAAAAAGCAAATATCTTTTTACCATCTATGTCAAATTTAATTTATAATTATTTATAATATTTATAATTTGTTTTATATTCTCATCATCTGATTTTGTTAATAGATAACTATAAAGCACATTACTTATATCCATATTATAATTAATATCATTTAATTTTTTTATACTATCAAGTAATTCTTTTGATGTTATAAAATTATTTTTTAATGAATCAACTAATAAACTGATAATGCTTTCAGAGAAATTAGAAAATGGGTTAGTATTTAACCAATATGGATCTTCTGTAATCAAACAAAAATCTCCATTAGTATTAATTTTTTCAACAATCAATTTTACAATATCATCATCAAATTTGTTTAATCTTCTTCTAGGAAGAAGCATAGCTTCACTTACAGTAAATATATGTTTATTTCTATTTAAAATTTCTAAAGTATTAGCTAATTCATTTAATTCTTTGTCATAAAAAATTGCTTCTTCTAAGATTCCTCTTCCTAATTCCACCACTTCTTTATTATTTCTTTTTATTGTTTCATCATAAATAGAAAAAGAAACATAGCACTCATTTTTTTCCAAAACATCTAATCTACCAATTTTTGCTAACAAAATTACCGTTGACAAGTGTATAATCTTATTTGTACTTAAAAATTTATTATTATGTACATTATTAAACATTTTCCATTTAGAAGAAATAATATCTTCAAATAATGAATTGTATTCGTATAGATTTAACCAAGGTTCATCAATCATTTTCCCTTCACGTACTTGATTTTTTTTATTTGTTCTAAAATCGATTCCTAATGCTTTATTCAACTCTAATAATAATTCTTTTGGAGTAGCATTAGATGGTATAGATATTTTTTTACCTATTCCTTTTTCTTCAATTTTAGAAAAAAATATTCTACAAATAAAAAACATTAATAAGTGATCTTTTTGCGTATTCTTAGAAATATCAGCTCTATTTATTAAATCAACATTTAATAATTCAAATCCTTCGTTTAAAACTTTATCTTCTGTTTCTAGATGATAATGTCTCTCATTTTTATAATATATAGTGTCAAAATCAGATAATTTTATTATGTTTTTATTTTGCTCATATTTCATAGCAAAACTTGCAATAATTCTATATAAAATATCCTCAATATCGTCTATATTTTTATACTTATCAATTATATATTTTAAAATATTTTTGTATTCACTTTCAGATATTACTATATCTTTATATATAATATTTAAATACAGCAAAACAAATGACTTATTAATTGATATATCAACATCATCTATTAATATTGACTTAAGTTTTTCTAAATCTATTTTAGTTAAGTTTTGTTCAACTATTACTATTAAAATATATAAATAAAATGATTTCTTTTCTTTTAATTTAATTCTTTCCCAGTTATTTACTATTTTTTCTATTAAAGGCTCTGCATCTTTATAATCTTCATAAAGTTGAATTAATATATTAGTAGAATTTACAAGAAAAAAATAATTATAATCGAACTTTTTTATTAATACGTTATTTACCCTTACAAAATCATTTAAAAACACTGTTCTTTTTTTGTATAAAATATCTATATAAAATTTTTCAAAATATTTTGCCGATTTTTTATCTAATGGAGTATTTATTCTATCTAATATCATTAAAAGCCATTCATAATTATTAAAGATTTTGCATTTTTCTTCTAACATTTGCCAATTAATAATTTCAAAGCAATCTATTCTATTAATATTATTTAATTCAAAAATAAAATCCTCTGGTTCAATTTCTTTATTAAAAAATTTTATTATTAAAGCGTTAAAATCTGAAACCTTATATGAAACATTTTCAAATTTTTCCTTATCAAAAGAACCATAAAGCCATAAATTAACTAACTCTTTACATAAAGTTAATTCTTGTATTGTATGATTTAAAGTTTTTTCAGTATATTTATTTATTAATTGATCTAGATTATTATAGGTATCTTCTAATATTTCATCGCTAAATGAAATATTATTCATTATCAAATCAATAAAATCAGTTTCACTTTCATTATGTTTTAATATTTTTTCTAATTCTTTCCAAAAATCACCACTATTTATTTGCTTAGCAATCTTAATATTATCAGAAATTTCATTAATATTTTTATTAAAAAAATCATCTAAAAAGTTTGCCATTTTTCTTTTTTCATCTGTATTAAAAAATTCCAAATTTATCATATCTCTTATAGCACAATACATTATTGTATTAAATTCAATATTACTGCTTCTAGAATAATCTTTATATTTTACTTTTTCAGAAATCACCTTTTCAATTAACTTTTTATATTCACTAAAATCAATAAAATAATCATTATTTTTAATATAGATAAATGATAAACTTCCAAAAATAATATTAGAGATATTTTCTACATATGATATTTCATCTAATCGAAGTTCTTTCTTTCTATTTAATATTTGCAAACTTTTATTAATATATTTTTCGATAAAATTGATTCTCAAAGGTTTATCTAAAAATCCAAAATTCATTAAATATACATATATAATATTTTTTTTATATTTTTTATTTCTAAAATATTTTTTTAATTTGTTTCTACTTAATATATTTTGAAATATTTCTAATTTTTTTTCTATATCTTTTTCAGTAATAATATTATAATACCATTCATCATCTTGATTTTCTTTAATAAGCTGATACTTTATTGTATCAATATTATAATCATCTTCATTGTTAATATGGTAAATTAATTGCAAATAGTCAGCTTTTTTCTTTTCTTTATCTGACAACTTTCCAGAATATATTTTTTTTAATAATTCAAATACTTTGTCATTATTACCAGTGATAAATAAATAATTAATTGTCTTATACTTTTCATCAAAACTCAATAAATCAAATTTATCAATAATCTCTTTATAACTTTTTAATTTATATATTTCACTATTCATCTTTTATCACCACCAATCATAATTAATGCTGTTTGAATGGCCTGATCTTTTTCTGTTTTATTATCTTCCCATTTATAATCTTTCTTAGCATTTAATAGCTTTTTTGCAAATTCTTCTACATTTTTTTCTAATTCTAAATTATCAATTGTTATTAAAGCATCAATACTATATATCTGTCGTATTATATTTGACAAATAAATGGCATCTATAATAACAAATTTAGTTTCCGCTAAATATTGTAAAGTTAATTTAAAATATTCTTTAGAGAATTTCATCAATCTTTTATTATATACAACAATTTCCTTATATCTTTCATATATTGGTTCTTCGAAAAATGATTGATATAAAAAATATGCATGTATTCTTTTAATGCACAGTTCCATTATACTAAAATCTGTACTTTGATTTATAGAACATAATAGTATATATGTCAATTGCCCAATTCTAAAGTCAGAACACATTTCAAATGCCTTATCAATTCCAAATTCAGAAATAAGAATATTCAAAATTTTAATCACATTAATATCATCTATTTCTGGTATATTTATCAAATTCAAATATTGATTATATAACTCTTCTTTACTTTTTATATCTTGAAATATTCTACAATCTTTGCTATTAATATTTTTACTAGCTTCAGTCATATAATCAACTATTAGTGAACTATTGTTTTTTTTCTCTAGGATTTTTTTTAACTTGCTTATACTAACTTTTAATACTTTTTTTTGAAATTTTTCAGTATCTATAACATATTGAGCTGTCAAATATGAACAATACGTAGTAATTATTAAAAATCCAGTTATTCCAATTAATATTGCATATATATTATTTGCCAACCAATTCCATTTCATAATTAATATACAATATATTACAACATAATAAATCGGCATAAATGTAAAGAATATATTAAATCTAAACATTTTATTTACATACATATTCAAAAATTTTCCATTAATAATATTTGATGCTAGTGACAATATAGCTACTACAATAGTTGCTATTCCAAAAAGTCCTCCTAGTAAAATCTTAAAATACTCTTCCATATATTATTAATCTCCTATAACAATTACAATTTTTACATATTATATCAAATTTTCCCTATATTCTCAACTTTTTGACAAAAAGTATTACAAATAAATTAATGTAAAAAATTGGGCTTAAGATCAAGAATAGAAAAAAATTCATGACTCTCCTAAAAATGCAAAAATTATACTTGCCGAATTCATAACAGAAGTACTGAATTTATTTTTCAGAATTTATTAGTAGATAAAAGTTAATCACTCTTTTTTCAATTAATCACAAAATCTAAAAATATTAATGAAAATTTGCTTGATTATCTTTGTTATTGGAACGAAAAAACTATAGAAATGGTTTTATGGATGGAGTTAAGAATATTCTAAGGTGTTTGAAAGTAGTCTAAAAAAATAAATGGTGGGATTTTTGAGAAACCTACTAAATTCTCAAAAATCCCACTTGCATTTTTTCTTTATTTTATTGCTATTACACACTTTGGGTATTTCTAACCAGTGATATTTTGCAATTTCAATCCGTGACTTTTCTAATTTTCATTCCGTGATTTTTATCATCACAAAATTTCAGTTTAATTTTTAAAATTACATTATTATTTTTGCTATTTATTCATTTAATAGTTACATAACCATTCTTCTCTCCATTAACTCTTTTTTTATTTTTTTCTACTGTATTATTGCTAGTACTAATTCTAATATGTTTATAATTACTTACTTCTCTAAAATGTAATTAATATTAATTAACACTTCTAAATAATAAAAATTAATTATCTAAACTTTGTTCTATTCTAATATTAGCAGCTCCTGTACTACTTTCAATGATTTTCACTGTTTTAGAATTTGAAAAAGTATGTATATAACAATGATGTATAGAAAGTACTGCTTCTTGTAAAGAATCTTCGCTTTCTAAATCAGTAATTTTTAGTCCTATTTCCTTTGCCTTCTCGTTATCAATATGCCTAGAATGAATTTTGGTATATTCATTATTATTTAAAAAGTTTAAGATTTTTTTTACTTTTTCATCTTTTTGTGAATCATTTAAAAACATATCACCACTAAGTAACCATTTTTCTACTAATTCAGCAGATAAAGCTATTGACTTATAGCATTGTCCAATAAATGTTGGATGATATCTAGAAATAATAGTCTGCCATAATGGTATTGAAGCTGGATTTTTTGCAATATCTTCTTTTGCATTTTCAAATTCTTGAATTACGCCATATGCTGGAACTCCTCCTATTTGTGGATCAATTGGTCCTATACTTGAATGTTTTCCCATAATAATTTCTTTGGATATACATGCTAGCATAGTTCCACCAGACATTGCTATTTGTGGTACTATAACTCTTATATCTTTTCCAAAAATTTTTCTTAAATAATTTCCTATAGCTTCTGTGGATGTTACTTCACCTCCTGGTGTATGTAATATCAAGTCTAATCCTTTTGTTTTATCCATATTGTGTATTGCACCCATAAATCCACTAATATCATTATCATTAATACTAACATCTGGATTAGTATGTATATCTAAAAAACCAGAATAATAGCAAATTACATTTCTTCCAGTTAATTCATATAAGTTTTTTATATATTTTTTTCTAACTATATCTAATGGATTAATTATTTTTTGTTCTTGTATTTCTTTTAATATTTCTGTCCAATCTGCCATATTTTTTCTCCTTATATTTTTGCATGAGTATTTTCTTCTAAGATACTTCTTTCATTATAATTATATTTTGTATATTGTTTAATCACATTATCATTATTATTTGATTTATAATTAATATCTAATTTTCTATATACTTCTAATATATCCTTCATTAATTTGGTATTATTAGTTCTATTATTACTCATATTTTCAATTTCTCCTGTTTCCTTATCTATTTTTAAAATAATATAAAAATATTTATCAAACATATCCACACCCCATATCTATTATATGAATTATAAATATTTTTAAACATCTATTTTTCTTTATAATATATAAATTTGAACATATCACTATCAATAGAATATTCTTTTAATAAATACTCAATTAGTCCTTCTATACTCTCTCTATTAAAATTGGTTTCCATATAAATATCTTCTGTTATTTCTACAGGATTATTTATATTCTCACTATTGTTAGAAAAAATAATTCTTGTCCCATTTTGATATTTATAATTATTATTTGCTATTCTTTGTAATATATTATTATCCAATTCATATAAAGTTTTAGCTACATCAACTAATATTGTTATATAATAAATATTTTCATATGTATCATTCAAAAATCTATATCCATACATTTTTAAATTTTTAGTATTTTGTATGTTTTCTCCTAAACTTCTTTCAATAAAAATATCAAATTCTATACTTTTATCTATATCAACAGGATAATTATATATTTTTAAAATAATATCACACATATTATCAGCTCTTTTTTCAATCTCATCTTTACCCCATTTTTTACTACTTAATATAAATTCATTTAATCTTATAACATTTGTTTTATATTCATTCATTAACTCTTTCTTTTTTTCAAAAGATTCATTTGAATATTTTGAATTATAACCAGTTACTGATAGATTACCTATTGTATGTAAATATTTTTCATGAATTTCATTATAATTGTTTCCTAACATATCTCTCCAACTTTTATTTAATGTTTGTGGCATTATATGCTCTATTGTTAGATTATCAAAGTTTAGAGACTCATTACTATTATAATTTTCTATTTTTTCAAGTAAATATTTTAATATACTTGGCTTTTTATATAAGTTTTCTTTTTGTAAATGTTCTCGAAACAAATTATCATTAGGAAATACATCTTCAGTCTTTAAAGTACATATATAAGCTTCTATCGCTTTATAATATTTTTGTTTATTTTCTTGCTTTTTAAATATTTTATAATATAAAGTCGAATAAAATCTTCTTAAATTACTTGAAGGTATACCACAAATTAACCTTCTTAATGCATAAATTCCAAATAAATTTAAAATTTTTTTCAATTCTTCTTCATTTATTATTTTATTTTCATAATCATCTAAAACAAGCATTAAAAATGGATAAGCTGTATTATGATTTAATATTCTAAACATTTCACACGCTTTAACAATATCTTGACTATATTCAGGATTTTCACCACCTATTAACAACTTATAATATTTTGAAAAATTTTTTAATTCTATTAAGATTTTTTCTTTAGTATATTGATTATCCTTAAAATATTTTTTAAATATTTCATATATATCCGTTTCTTTTATATAATTTTTACTTTTCATTATTAAGAAATCATAGAAATATTTCTCTAAATTAGTTTTATTTGAATCTATAGAATTTAAATTTTCTTCTATATATAGCCAATATTTTTCATATAAATTTTCTTGTTCTTCTGAATCTTTTAAATCCATTAATAGATAATTTCTTATTAAATCTGAAGGAGTTAAATCAACTCCTGTTGAATTTATGCTTTCAAAAATTAACTGAGCATCATCTTTATCTTTCTCTAACGTAATCTCAACTAATTCTAAATTAAGCAAACCATCCCATATATCAGATAAAGTCATACCCTTTTCTAAAGCAGTATTAATTAATCTTAAAAAAGCTTCATAATTTTTATAAATATTAGATTTTTGATTTATTTCATTTATTCTATCATCTAATAAAAGTTTTAACTGGGTATTATCTTTTTTTATAGGTTTTAATTTTAATCGATTTATTTCAGAACAATTTGTATTGAACAAACATTCTTCAGCATCATTTTTTACGGTATTATTTTTTTGTTTAATTGCAATATCTCTCAACGCCTTTATTAATAATACTAAAGTAGTAATTCTTTGCTGTCCATCTATAATTAAACAATCATCCAATGCAGATGAATTGCAATAATTTAAATATACAATAGTACCTATAAAATGTATTTTGTTTTCTAATGAACATTCTATAATATCCTTAAATAATTTTTCGCAGTTTTCAAATTTCCAATCATAATTTCTTTGATATACTGGTATTCTAAATTGTCTTTTATTCTTTGTCATTACATCTCTAATTACTCTTAATTTATGCACATCCATTTTTATTACACCTTTCATAATTTATTCTTTATTTTCATTTAATAAATAATGTAATTTTTCTATTTTGCTAATTTTTTCCAAAAATTCTAAAATATTATATGTTAAAATATCTAAATTTTCTCTCATTTTATAAATAAAAGCCACTTGCTCAGTATCTTCATGTATTTTAGGTGCAATAAAAATCGCATATGAATTCTTATTATTATTTTTCATTTCTATAAGATGTCTTCTTATTGGTACAATTTCATTATTAACTTGCTCTGTTCTTCCACACATTAAAGATACTTCAACATCACTAGAAAATTCATCTTCATGGCATATTATATCTCCCATATTTCCTCCAGCTGTAGAAGTTGGTAATCCTTCATCATCAATAGGGTAATTTGGAATCACTGTTATTTCATCAAATTGTTGAACTAATGCTATACTTGTTAAAAATTCAAATCTTGCTGGTTCTGGAATGAATCTAATTATAGGATCCTTGCTTGTTCCCTTTTTGCATAAAATTTTTAATTCATTATTTATGTAGTCTTTACTCTTATTTTCAGCAAACTGCTTTATTGTTTTTTGTTTTAAATCTTCTATATCTACAGTTATTACATTTTTTATTTCTAAAATGTTATTATCTATTTTTCCCATATAATTAGTAAAATCTTTTTCATTTGTAAAAGTCGGATATTCTGAATATTCTTTTAATATATAATCTATCTTATTCTTCTCAAACTCATTAAAATCAATAAACCTTCCATTACCTCTTAATGAAATTACACCTGTAATTCTCATTTTCCTAATATATTCATCTATTGCCTCTCCACACACTTTGCTTTTCTTTACATAAATAGTATTATCTGTATTCAATAATCTTAAGCAAATATCATATATGTATTCATCACTATAATTATAAGATCTTTGTTTTCGGATTTCCTTAATAGTTTTATATAATTTTTTATAATCACTATCTGGCCAACATATAAATAAACTTAATTCTTTTCTATAAATTCCTGCATTATTTTCTTCTGGATCATTTTTTAACAAATTTATTACTTGCAATAATAGTATTAATGGTACATTACTATTTTTTATTTTTCTGTATGGATTATTACTTTGATATTTCATCATAGCATTTAAAAAGATATTAGCAATTTTTTCACTATTTTCTGGTTTTTGATTTAAAGCATCAATAAGCATATGACCTATCTGCGTAATAATTATAGGTTCATTCATTGAATAATATATAAATCCAAATTCTTTTGGTAATTTAAATATAGTGTCAAATCTACTAGGCCAACCTGAATCAAAATCCTTTTCTTTATGTTTTTGAGGACTATTATCAATTATCTTATCAACTATCTCATCTGAAAATACTAGTTCTTCTTCCTCATAATATTCTTTATAATTTCTTTTAGCATAATTCGGCTTATATATTTTTAACTTAATAGCATTTTTGATTATCTCATATATGATTTCGTTTGTTAATGTTTGATTTTCAAATGGTAATAAACAATTTAAAAATTTAGCTATTCTTTCTGGATTTCTCATTGTTGTTGAAAAAGATAATGGTTTAAATTTACTTTCTGCCATAATTAGTAACAAACACCTCCTTAGAATCTTTTTTTATTGTATTATCATTAAAACTTATATAATTACTATTAATATTATATACATTATATTTCTTGGACCAATTATTAAATGTCTCATTTTCTTTTCCTTTATGATATATCAAATTAGTTATTCCAAACTTAACTCCTTTTTCATCTAGTTTATCTAAAAAGTTGCACAATTCAATTTCCTTCTTATCATTCCACAATTTATTGTATTCACTCATAGATATTAGATACGGTGGATCTAAAAACACATAATCTTTTTCTTTGAATTCTATTTCATTTAGAAATTTTTGATAATCACTATTTTCGAATATTATTTCATTATTTTTTCTAAACTCCAGATAATTAATTAAAGCTGTGTAAACATTTTTATTAAAATCTACATTTCCTACTGGTAGATTAAAATCTCCTTTTGAATTAAACCTAATCATATGATTAAATCCATATATTAATAGTAAATATAATAATAAAATATTATTTTTATTGTTATTATAATCTTGCCTCATTTTCAAATAAGCTTCTTTATTATATTTAGAATAATATGTTTTAACATATATTTTTTTCATTTCATCTGGTACATTTATTCCTCTATAGGAACAACTAAGCCCATAAAAATCAATTATACTATATAACTTTCTTAATAATTCTTCTGGTTTTTCTGCATATTTTCCCAATTCCTTATGTAATAAAATCACATTATTATCAATATCATTCAATATATATTTATTTCCCGAAGAATTAAGAAAAGAACTTCCTCCGTCCTACAAATGGTTCCACATAGTTATTTATATCATCTGGAAACAATTTTTTTAATTGTGGCATTAATTTATATTTATCTCCAACATAGAAAAAAGGAGATCTTATTGCATCTTTTTTATTCATCATTTTTCCACCTTTGTAATAAATACATATTCTTTATGGTTCTTAAAATCTGTTTTTCCTGCATTAAAAAATTTGTATGGTTTATCAAATATTTTTGTTTTTCCTTTTTTTTCTAATATTTCTAATATTTCTTTTAAAGTTATTTTATTTTTAGAAGATGAACTCTTTGAATTATATGTATTATTATATGTAACAACTATATATTTCACATTTAAATTATTTATTAAATCTTCAAATATTTTTGGAGCTGATGTCTTACAATATTCTGACATATTTTCTTCTTTAGGTTTTAACGCTGTACCATACAATTCTGGTTTTTCCCATTTAGTTATATTTTCTAAAATATGATAGAATCTACTATATTGTCTTGAGTTGTATGGAGGATCTATAAAAGCTATATCTGCTTTTATTTTTTTAGATAATTCATTAGAATCTTCTCTATAAATTTCTATTGTTTGATTTTCATTCAATTTTTTAGGTAAAATTAAATCATATTTAAATCTACTCTCAATATTATCTATTTTTCTATATGCATCATAATGTCCACAAGTATTAGCAATTTTATCTATTGAAAATAGTAAAGATGAAAGTAAAATATAATATTCTTTATTATTTATTTTATTTTCTTTAACATCTTTTTCTAGTTCTTCCCTTATTTTTCCTATTAATTTAGCATCATAACTATTAAAATATTTATTTCCAAAGTTAATTGAAACATAATTTTCATCTAATTCAGCTCTATTAATACTGTTGTATGATTCAACAATTTTCATAAGTTTATTCATGTCATAACTTTCTTGCAATAAAAATCCTTTATATATTACTTCATTAGAATATAAAAAATCATTAATGATATAGTCTTTATAGTCATTTAACATAAATTCAGTTACTACACCTGTTCCTGCAAATAAATCTAAAAAAGATTTTCCCTTACAATTGTCTAATATTAGATTTCTTATCCATTCCATTAATTTATATTTGCTACCTGTATATCTTCTATTATACATATTAAACATTTCTTTCTTCCCTTCTTTATGTCCATATTATTACGTTTTTTCTTTAATTAGCTATTCATTAAAGTTATAAAATATTTTTCCTTTTCATTTTTCTACAATATTCTTAAAATTATCTTTTATATTATTGATATGCAATTCATATTTATTAAAATTCTATAATATCTTATATCATAAAAACACTAATTTATCAATCAAAAATGACAAATTTTGTTAATAAAAAACTACATTATGAAATCTATTTTTGACTTCATAACGTATGATTATACTCATCTTACTTTTTTCTTATTATTTTTCTTATTTTTCTCATTCTGTTTTTTCCACTTCTCCTCCTCAATATACTTAATATTTTCAATCATTTCATTAGTTCTCTCAACAATATCATTACAATACCAAATTTCCTTTTTAGTATTTTTAATCTTGTCAGTTACTTTTATAATTTCTTTAGTAACAACATCTTTTTCAGCACCATCATCCATACTTTTTCGCTTATAATATAATCTGTTCCTTTCATTGTATAAATCTCTTAAATTTTCTATACTCTTTTCCTTATAGCTTTTTACATCTTTTAAAGTTTCCAGCTTATATTTACACATTAAGTTTGCCTCTGCTGTATATTGATCTAATTTTCTTACTGCCTTTCTCATCTCTGGAGACATCTTATATTGTTGCTGTTTCTTTGG
>CANQQR010000039.1 GCA_947626035.1 uncultured Bacilli bacterium
ATATATTTCTACTCGAACTTTTTTAGCTTTAATTCCTTATAAATACTAGGTTTAATTAAAACTGTCCGTAGTTAAGAATAGTTTTAATTTTCTGAAGTAGCGCAACTATCTTCGTCAGCGAATTCTTTTACTGTATATGGATTATTTGATAAACCACTACCCTCAAATTCAACACAAGATTTTAGGGAGATAACGGGACGAACTACACGCTCCGAAAGTTCAACATAGCCACCACCCATGTAACCAGCACTACTCGAACCAAGCACATTAACCACACGTGCATCGCTACCATTGAAACTATGTGGACTCATTGTCCACCAATACTTGTCACCGGTTACACTAACATCAGTTCCGCTTCCACTTTTTGAGTTTCTATAGTAGTAAGTATCTGGATTTTTTGTACCATATACACCACCAGCATATGACACTTCATCTGCGGTCATTAAACCTATTGACTTTCCTGGAACACCATTAACTACTTTTGAAAGTTCTCCATTTCCTCCTGATGCCGTACTATAACTAAACATATCTTTCTTTCTCTCTGTATCATTTTTTGAATCTGTGTGAAGTTCTCCTAAATATGTATTTCCACATTTAAATGATGGGTGGTATTGGGAACTTTGTGAAGCACCTTTATTACTACTAGCATTAGTTGTTAGCCTTTGTGTTGCTCCATAATACATCATTTCACTTTCAGACCAGTTATCATTACTTCTGTCATTACAATATATTGCTGTTTTGCTTATATATTTATCAAACGATTGTAAGTTATTTGCATACCACGTGTCTAATTCTGTCTTTATTGGACTATTTGTACTGTTTCCTCTTATTGCTGCTAAACTACTTCCTGTACTATACATATAACCTACATATGTCGGATTATCATATGTTGGATTATATGCCATTATGTTTATATATGCTTCTGTTGTGTCCGTACTAGTTCCTGCATATAAGAGTCTTATACTCTCGTCTTCATTCATTCTTATTATTCTCCAATATAAGTTTTTTCCGGTAGAATCTTGTCCAAATTGTACCCAGTTATCTTCTGCATTTCCTGCATAATAATATACTTTATTTCCACCCTCCGTCCAGTTTCCATCTTCATAATAATGTTTTGCTGCTGTTACTATACTATCATATGGTGCATTATCTTCTTCCCTTTTTACCGCACCCTTGAATTTCTCTTCAAAAAACGCTAATGATTTGCTCTTTTCATGTTCTCCTATCTTTAAATTACCTTTTATTTTCTTTCCCATATCGTCACTTTGGTCTTCATTATCTTTACTTACATATCTAAATTCTATCTTATATTCTTGTTTTTCTTTATCTTGTATTTCTATATTTGATAGTAATTTTTTTGTTGTAGCTTTACTACTTTTTGGAACTGGCATAAATTCATTCATACTAGTACCACTTCCACTTGTACATGTTATTTTATATTCTAAATAATCACTTACAAATGTATTTATTAAGTTTTCCATTAATATATCATAATAATATACATCTCCACTTTTATTTTCTACACTAAATGTTTTGGATGTTTCCCATCCTGGTTTTACTTCATCACTTTTTAATTCTGAATTATCTGTAAATATTATTTTAAGTTCGTCTGTTTCTACTACCATGTCTGTTCCACTACCTATTATTTGTGCTGTCCAATATGCTGCACTAAAACCTATTGTTACCATTAACATAAATACTATTCCTATAATTAAATATTTCTTTTTTGCTTCCATTTCTTTCTTCCTTTCCTTTTTTAGACAAAACAAAAATACATAGAAAAACTCTATGTACTTGTGTGCAATAAAAAACTATAAAGGTTATTTGTTTTTAACCCCCCCCGATTTTCAAATTATTGCTTTCGAAAGAGATTATCTTCTTCATAGTTTTCTTATTCTCCTTAAATTTTTTTATATTTTTATTTAATTTTCTAATGCGTCGCATGTGCTATCTGAAGTAACTGTATATGGGTCGTCTGGAATACCACTGCCAGACAACTTAACACAAGATTTTAATGAGATTACTGGACGCACGACGCCACTCGTATCGTCGACGTTCGTGCTGACCAACTGACCCGCGTTGCCAGAACCGTAAACAAAGAACACGCGCGCGCTGCCGCTGTAGAAGTAAGACGGACTCATTGTCCACCACCAATTTGTACCGGTTGCACTTCCTCCGGAAGAGTTTCTATAGTAGTAAGCATCTGAGTTGGTAGTTCTATAGAAACCTCCAGCGAACACTACTTCGTCTGCAGTTATCAAACCTATTGGCTTTGTTAGATTTCCATTACCACCAGAAGCCTCGCTTACACTAAACATATCTTTCTTTCTCTCTGCATCAGGTGAGTCAAAATTTGCTTTTCCATCTCCACCTACGCCACATTTGAATGATGGATGGTTCTTTGTATTATCTGATTTATTTGTATTAAATTTTCTATAGCCATTATAATACATCGTTCCACTTGATTTCCATTCCGACGAACTTTCTCCATATGTACTTCTATCATTACAATATATTGCTGTTTTACTTATGTATTTATCATAACTTTGCAGATTACTTGTATACCATGTTTCTAATTCTGTCTTTATTGGACTTGGTGTTCCATTTCCTCTTATGTCTGCTAAAGTACTTCCAGTACTATACATAAAACCTACATATGCTGTGTTATTAGAGTTATCTTTATTATATGCAAGAAAACCATCACTTCCAATATTTCCACTACTCTTTATATATGCGTCACTTGCTGTTGGGCTACTTCCAGCATATAAAAGTCTTATACTTTCGTCTTCATTCATTCTTATGATTCTCCAGTATAACTTTTCTCCATTTGCATTTTCTCCAAATTGTACCCAGTTATCTTGAGCGTTTCCAGCATAATAATATACTTTATTTCCATTTTCTGTGTAGTTTCCATCTTCATAATATTTAGAAGAATCAGATACTATTGTGCTAAAATCTTCTCTCTTTTTTGCACCATTAAATTTGTCTTCAAAGAAAGCAAGTGAACTACTTTTGTGCTTATCTATCTTTAAGTTACCTTTTAATGTTTTACCTTGGTCTTCTGTTTGTGGGTCAGTGCTGTCTAAGTATTTAAATTCTATTTTGTATTTTTGTATTACTTTGTCTTCTATTTTTATGTTATCTGCTAGTTTTGTTGTGCTTGATGTTTTTGATTTAGGAATAGGTTCAAAGTTTGACATACTGTAACCATTATCTGATGTTATTCTGTATTGTAGACTGTCTGTTTCAAATGTGTTTATGAAGTTTTCTATTAGTATGTCAAAGTAGTAGTCTCCACCACTTCTGTTTTCTACTGTAAATTCTTTAGATGTTTCCCAGTTAGGTACTACTGTGTCTTCTGTAATTGAAGTTTGGTCTGTAAATATTATTTTGAGTTCGTCTGTTTCTACTACCATGTCTTTTCCATCGCCCATTATTTGTGCTGTCCAGTATGCAGCACTAAAGCCTATTGTTACTAATAACATTGCAACTATTCCTATTATTAAATATTTCTTTTTTGCATCCATTTTTATCACCCTATTATCTATAACTAATTATACTTTTAATAATTGTAAGTGTCAATTACATTTTGTTATTAGTATAAACTAAAAAAGACTTTTTATAAGTCTTTCATGTAATTTTTGCATAGATTGTCTAAGTCGTTTATTAAGTTATTTAGTTCTTCTTGTGTTTTTACTCTTGCACCACTACTGTATTTATGTCCTCCACCATTATATTTACTTGCTATTTCATTTATTATAGGACCTCTACTTCTTATGTTTACTTTGTAGATGTTATTTTTTTGGTCTTTTGTTACGAATAGCCATACTATGAATTCTTCTATGTTGTTAAAGTCATTTACCATGTTTGATGCACTGGATGCGTCAGCGTTAAATGAAGATACTATGTCGTTTTCTAGTATTATGTATGCTAAGTGATTTTTTGTTATTTTTAGGTTTGAAGCTATGTAGCCCATTAGTCTTACTTCGCTCATAGGTCTTTTGTATATTTTGTTATATAGTGTTTGTAAGTTTATTTTGTATCTTTTTATTATTAGTGATACTTTCATTAATACTTTGTCGTCACATGGGCTAAATAGGAAACGGTTTGAGTCACTTATTATGCCTATTAGTAGTGTTTCTGCTATTTCTTTAGTCATTTTTAGTTTTGTGTTGTTTATTAAGTCTAGAAGTATTTCACATGTACTTGATGCTGTTTCGTCTATATATTCTATTCCTTTAAAACTTTCTACGAATGGATGGTGGTCTATTTTTATTACGTTGTTAAATTTTGGTAATTCTAAGCCATCGATTCTAGATATGTTAGGTACGTCTAGTGTTATTATTAGAGAATTTTTGTAGTCAAATTCATTTATTTTGTCTAGTTTTCCAATGTATTTGAATTTAGAAACTCCAGTTCCTAGAGCATATACTTTTTTGTCTTTAAATGTTTCAGTTATTGTGTTTTTGAGCGCGAGTTCACTTGCAACTGCATCAGGGTCAGGTCCGATATGTCTTACTATGTATATTGTGTTATATTTTTTTATTTCATTATATATTCTCTTTAAAGTTTCTTTTTTCATTATTACTCTCTTTCTATTTTTAAATTAGGTTATAGGTGTCTCTTGATATCATTAGTTCTTCATCAGTTGGTATTATGTATGCAGGTATTTTACTACTTGGCAAAGTTATTAGTTTTTCTTCTCCTCTTACTTCGTTTGCTTCTGTGTCTATTTTTACACCTAATACTGTTAGAGCGTCTAGTATTTCACGTCTTGTTGATATTGAGTTTTCTCCAAGTCCTGCTGTAAATACTATTGCATCACATCCACCTAGTTCTACGTAGTATTTTGCAATATATTCTACTATTCTTTTTACGTACATTTTTTGTGCTAGTATACAAGAAGAGTTACCTTTACTTATTCCGTCTTCTATGTCTCTTGAGTCACTGCTTACACCACTTATTCCAAGTAAGCCACTTTCTTTGTTCATTACGTTTTCTATTTCTTCTGCTGTCATGTTGTAGTTATTAATTAGGTATGTTACTATTGTTGCGTCAATGTCTCCACATCTTGTTCCCATCATTAGTCCTGCGTTTGGTGTTAGACCCATGCTTGTGTTTATGCATATTCCGTCTTTTACTGCACTTATTGAAGCACCGTTACCTATGTGACAAGTTATTAGTTTTGTGTTTGTTCTTCCTAGTATTTCGTTCATTCTAGCACTTACGTATTTGTGACTTGTTCCGTGTGCACCATATTTTCTTATTTTATATTCTTTTGCCCATTTCATAGGTAGTGCGTATAAGTAGTTTTCTATAGGCATTGTTTGATGGAATGATGTGTCAAATACTGCTACGTTTACAGCACCTGGTATTACTGATTCACTTGCTTCTATTCCTATTAGTGCAGCTGGGTTATGAAGTGGGGCTAGTATTGATAGTTCTTTTATTTTTTCTTTTACTTCGTTATCTATTACTACACTTTTGTTATAATATTCTCCACCTTGTACTACACGATGTCCTACACCTTTTATTTCATTTAAGTCTTTTACTACGTTGTTTTCTTGTAGTTCTTCTAGTAGTGTTGTGAATGCTTCTTTATGATTTTTTATTTCTTTTTCTTTTTTTATTTTTTCTCCATTTATTTTTATTGTATAGAAACTATTTTCCATACCTATTCTTTCAAATACACCAGATATTAGTCTTGTTTCTTCTGGCATTTCAAACATTTGGAATTTCAAACTTGAACTTCCTGCGTTTACACTTAATATTTTCATTTTTTTCATCTCCGTTTTGATTATATCAAAAAAAAGGCAACATATCTAGTTTAATATGTTACCTTAGGTTTATCTTATTTCTGTTTCGTGTGAAATTATTTCGCCAGTTTTAGCGTCTACTACAAATTCATGTTCTCTTTGGTTTGCTATTAGTTCTACTTCATATTCAAAATAGCCATCTTCGTAACTAAATTCTATTTTAAATCTAGATACTTCTGATTCTTTTAGGTTTTGGTCTTTTAGTACTAAGTCTTTTACTTCACTTTTACTTATGAATGTTACTTTGTATAGTATGAAGCATCCTATAAATATGGCTACTATTATTGTTCCTATGATTATACCTACTTTTTTCATTTAACACCTCTTTTATGTATATTATACTACATATTGTTTAAAATTAATATATATTTTAACTTTGTTCAAATTGGCTATTGTATAGTTCACTATAGAAACCGTTTTTTTCTAATAGTTCTTCGTGTGTTCCTTGTTCTACTACGTCACCGTCTTTTAGTACTAAGATAAGGTCAGCGTTTTTTATTGTTGATAGTCTATGAGCGATTATGAAGCTTGTTCTTCCTTTCATTAGTTTGTCCATGGCTTTTTGTATTAGTTCTTCTGTTCTTGTGTCTACACTACTTGTGGCTTCGTCTAGTATTAGGATTTTTGGGTTTCTTAGTATTGCTCTTGCTATTGTTAGTAGTTGTTTTTGTCCTCCACTTATGTTGTTTGTTTCTTCGTTTAGTTCCATGTTGTAGCCTTTTGGAAGTGTTTTTATGAAGTAGTCACTGTAAGCTACAATTGATGCGTTTATTACTTCTTCGTCTGTTGCACTGGGGTTACCGTATCTTAGGTTTTCCATGATTGTTCCCTTAAATAGCCAAGGCTCTTGTAATACTACACCAAAGTTTTTTCTTAGTTCTTTTTTGTCAACATTGTTTATGTTTATTCCATCTATTAGTATTTCTCCACTTGTTACGTCATAGAATTTCATTAGTAGTTTTATTATTGTTGTTTTTCCAGCACCTGTTGGGCCTACGATGGCGATTTTTTTACCGGAAGATGCTTTCATATTAAAGTTATTTATTATTATGTTGTTTTCGTTATAGCCAAATTTTACGTTTTTAAATTCTACTGTGCCTTTTATGTTTTCTAGTTTTTGAGGATTTTTTACTGTTGGTTCTTCTGGGGCACTTAAAAATTCATATACTCTTTCACTTGCTGCTAGCATGCGGAGGAATTCTGTCATAACGCCTGATAGTTCGCCTATTGGTCTTGTGAAGTTTTTTGTGTATGTTATGAATGATTGGATGTTTCCTACTGTTATGTTTCCTCTTATTACGTTTATTCCACCCATTACTGCTACTACTACGTAACCTAGGTTTCCTATTAGTGTCATTATTGGATGCATGAGTCCTCCAATGAATGTGCTTTTGTTTAGGGATTCAGCTAGGCGATTGTTTTCTTTGTCGAATTCTTCTATTATTTTTTCTTCAGCGTTAAAGGCTTTTACTACTATGTGATTTGTTAGCATTTCTTCTACTTTACCGTTTACTTTTGCTAGGGCTTCTCTTTCGTTTGTGAAGTATTTTTGTCCTTTGTTCATCATGAAACCGCTTATTATTATGGAAAGAGGTAGTATTATTAGGGTTATTAGTGTCATGCTTAGACTAATACTTAGCATCATTATTATTATTCCTATTACCATTACTACGCATGTTATTACGTCTGATGCGATTGTGTTTAGGTTTTGGTTTATTAGGTCTACGTCGTTTGTTATTAGTGATAGTATTTCTCCAGGCGTGAATGCATCAAAATATTTTAGTGGTAGTTTGTTTATTTTTTTGTTTATTTTTGTTCTTAATTCTTTGGTGTATTTTTGGCTAATGTTTGCCATTATTATTCCTTGGATGTAGTTAAATATTGCACTTATTATGTATAGAAATAGTACTGTTAGTAGGATTTTGTGTATTTTGTTAAAGTTTATTCCTCCAGTTCCTGCGATTTTTTTAGTTATTCCATTAAATAGTTCAGTGGTTGCGTCTCCTAGTACTTTTGGGCCTACGATAGTGAAAGCGGTTGCAAATATGGAAAAAACACATATTATTATTAGTTTTATGTAGTATGGTTTTAGGTCTTTTAGTAGTTTTTTTATTGTTTTTTTTATGTCTTTTATTTTTGTTTCTTCCATGTTATTCGCCTCCTAGTTGACTTATTTTTATTTCTTTATATATTTTACATGTTTTTAGTAGTTCTTCGTTTGTGCCAAGTCCAACTATTTCGCCGTTATTGAGTACTATTATTTTATCTGCATGCATTACTGATGAGATACGTTGGGCGACTATGAATATTATTTTGTCTTTTCCGTATTTTTTTAGGTTGTGTCTTATGTTTGCGTCTGTTTTGTAGTCTAGAGCATTCATGGAGTCGTCTAGTATTAGTATTTGCGGGTCTTTTATTAGTGCACGCGCTAGTTTTAATCTGCCACGTTGGCCTCCACTTATGTTTGTTCCGTTTTCTGTTAGTGTGTAGTTAAATTTATCTTCTTTTTCTTCTATGAATTCTAGTGATTCACTTATTTTGGCTATTTCTTTTGCTTTTTCTAGGTCGTTATTTTTTAGGCCAAAGCAGATGTTACTTAGAATTGAAGAATTAAATAGTTCTCCTTTTTGTGGAACGTAACCTATTATGTTTCTTAGTTCTTTTAGGTTTATGTTTTTTATGTTTATGTTGTCTATTAGTATTTCTCCATTTGTTACGTCGTAAAACCTTGGTATTAGGTTTATTAGTGTTGTTTTTCCACTTCCTGTTCCTCCGATTATAGCTACTGTTTCGCCTGTTTTTGCTTCAAAGTTTATGTTTTTTAGTACGTCGGCGTCTCCACTTGGGTATTTAAAGTTGACATTATTAAATTTTATTGTGTGGGTTTTGTTGTTTTTTAGTAAGTATCTTTTTTCTTTGTTTTTTATTTTTACATCTTTATTTAGTACTTCACTTACTCTTTTTATAGATACTAAGCTTCTTGGAAGCATTACTGCTACCATTGATACCATTAGAAATGCTGTTATTATTTGCATTGTGTATGTTATTAGGGCTACTAGTGAGCCTACTTCCATAGTGCCTGCATTTATTTTTTCTCCACCAACCCATAATATTAGTATTGAGATACTGTTCATTATGATTGTTAGTGTTGGAGCCATTATTGCTAGAGCGGTGCTTACGAATAAGCCATTTTTTGTTATTTTTTCGTTTTCTATTTCAAATTTTTCTTCTGATTTTTTTTCGCTCGTGAATGCTCTTATTACGAATATTCCGTTTAGTATTTCTCTAGATACTTGGTTTAGTTTGTCTAGTAGTTCTTGGAATATTTTGAATTTTGGTACTACTACTATAAATAGGATTAGCATTAGGCTTAATATGGCTAGGACTGATAAAGCTATGGTGTAACCCATTTGGCTACCACTTACTTTTGTTATTGCGCCCATGGCTATTATGGGTGCGAATATTACTATTCTAAGTAGTGTTGTTAGTAGCATTTGTATTTGTACTATGTCATTTGTTGATCTTGTTATTAGTGAAGATATTTTAAAGTCAGATATTTCTTCACTTTCAAAGCTCATTATTTTTTCTATTAGTTTTTTTCTTAGGTCTCTACTAAAGTAAGCACTTATTTTTGCACTTATGTAAACGCTTAGTATGGTTATTACCATGGCTAGGAGTGCTAGTGAGAGCATTTTTCCACCAGTTTTGTATATGTAGTTCATTTCTAATTTATTTAGGTCTATTCCTACAGCTTTATATTCTTTTTTTATGTAGTTTATTACTTTTTCTTCTACTACTAGTGGGGATGTTTTGTATTTGTTTTTAAGTGTTTCTATTACTTCTATTCCTGTTTGGTTTTCTGTTACTTGTATGTTATCGTTTAAGGCAAGTAATGGGTACTTTAGTATTTCTTCTAAGTCAGTTTTGTTTTCTTTTAGTTTGTAGATACCTTCATAGTTAAGAATACTATAGTCTTTTATGTATTTTTCTGAGTTTTTTTCTATGTAACTATAGCTTTCTTCTAGTTTTTTTGCGTCTTCTTTTGTTAGGTAACTTTTTATTTTACTATATTCACTTTCTCTTATTACTTCTATGTTTAGGTTTTCTATTCCACTTTTTTCTATTCCTATATTTATTATTTTGCTTGTATATTCGGGAAGTGATAGGTCACAGTATGCTTGGATTATTAGTAATATTACTACAAATAGTATTTGAAATTTGTATTTTAAAAGTGTTTTTAGTATTTCTTTCATTTTTTTGGCCTCCCTATTATAGATTGTTTTAGTTTAGTATTTTGTTTAGGATTTCGTTCATTACATAGATTTTGTCTTCATTTATTTTTATGTATTTACCATCCATTTCTAGTGAGCCGTCTTTTAGTAGTGGTGTTATGTTAAATGCGTCTTGGATGTTTATTTTGTATTTGTTAAAGAATTCTTCTATGTCTATTCCTTTTAGTTTTCTAAGGCCTAGTATTATGAAGTTTTCCATGTCTTCTTTTTTTGATACGATTAGTTCAGTGAATCTGTATTTGTCTTTTAGGTATGTGTTAAAGCTTCTTGTGTTTTCGTATCTTAGTTCGTTTGTGAAGCCATGTGCGCCTAGACCAAAACCGTAATATTCTTGATTAGCCCAGTAGCCTAGGTTGTGTTTGCTTTCGTATGTAGGACGGGCAAAATTTGATACTTCGTAATGGTTAAAGCCATGTTTTTTTAGTGTGTTACAGATGTATTTGTACATTTTGTAGTCTTTTTCTTCGTCTATAGGTTCTACGTTATTTATGCTTAATACTGTGTTTTCTTCAATTATTAGACTGTAAGTGCTTATGTGAGGTATGTTTAGTTTTAGTAGTTCTTTTATGTCATTTTTTAGTATTTTTTGTGTTTCTATTGGAACTGCATATATTAGGTCTACGCTTATGTTATCAAAGTATTTTTTTGCTAGGTTTATGTTGTTTATTATTTCTTTTTTTGTGTGTTTTCTGTTTAGGTATTTTAGTACGTATTTGTCAAAGCTTTCTACACCGATACTGATTCTATTTATTCCGTGCATTTTTAGTAGTTCTAGTTTTTCTTCTGTTATGTCGTTTACGTTAAATTCAAAAGTTATTTCGGCGTCTTCTTTTGTGTTAAATTTTTTTAGTAAGCCCATTAGTAGTTTTAAGTTTTCCATGCTTAAAACACTTGGAGTTCCTCCTCCAATGTATATGGAGCTTATTAAATCATTTTCATAGTACTCGTCTATTTCCTTGTTTAAGTGTAATAGATATTCGGTAGCCCATACTTCGTCATGTAAGAATTTACAGAAGTCACAGTAACTACATATACTACTACAAAAGGGAATATGTATATATACACTTTTCATTTTACATCACTAATATTATTATAATATATATACCATTTTTTTACAATTATTAACTTTTTTCTTGCTTTTTTTAAAAAATGTATTGATTTTAGGCCTAAAGTATTATAAAATGGAATAGACTTATTTGAAAAAGGGCTTGTAGCTCAGCTGGTTAGAGCGTGCGTCTGATAAGCGCAAGGTCGATGGTTCAAGTCCATTCAGGCCCACCATGAATTGGCCGGTTGGTGAAATGGTTAACACACACGCCTTTCACGCGTGCATTCACGGGTTCAAATCCCGTACCGGTCACCAATAATGATTGTAATATCTCGTATTTACGGGATTTTTTAATTCGTAATTTTTATATTTTTTACCATTTAATGAAATAAGAATTTGACAATGTTCGTATAATTTGGTAGAATGTATTACGTTACATGAGTTCTTTAAATAGAGCAAAATGTTAATGACAATGGTTCCTTAAGTGGAACAATTATAGCACTAGTTAATTTGATTAGTGCTTTTTACATTTAAAAAATCCAAATTTTGACAATTAAAATAAAATATGATATAAGTATATTGTAATTTAATTACATATTTAGTCTTTTACAGACACCTCAGTTTAGAAATAAACTGTAACTTAGCTCTTTACGAGCATCTATAGGCTTCACATTTTATGATGCCTATTTTTAATTTAAATAAGACAATGAAGCCAAAGGCGCAAGCTGACAAATTCCTGATTTGGGTAAAAAAAAGAACGAGGTACGGGTCTAATTCCCGTAGCAAGTTCTTTTAATAGTAAAATAACACAATCTAACGATAATGTCAAATCGGGTGCTTCTACTAAATATTCAATGATTGTCATTTTTTTACTTCTAATGGTCTTAAAATTAGTTATATTTTCTAAATATAGTTAAAAATGTTGTTATATTTGAACAAACAAGTGCCTACTCTATTGTTAATAATAAAAAGCCTGTGCTATTATAGTAAATGTGTTCATTTTAGTAATTTTACTATAAATTTAAAGGTATAAACGAAAGGAAGTGAATAAAAATGTGTAAATTAGGAGATATTATAGTAGTAGATAGATATACACCCGAGTTTTGCAGTTGACTTAAATTTAAATCTTATTCAATACCAGTTAGATACTGGATTTTTTTATGTCAAGTTTT
>CANQQR010000040.1 GCA_947626035.1 uncultured Bacilli bacterium
CTAATGAGCCTTTATATCAAGTTCTTGTTCATAGAGCCACGATTTCGCTATTGCTTCTTTTCACGCTCCATTACTGGCTTACGCTTTGCAAGTTGCTATCGAGTTCGCGACAAATACGCCTCTTGGGACTTTCACCCTAAATTTATGACATGCCCGTCATACCATAGAAAACAGGTAACCATAACTTAGTTACCTGTTTATTTTAATCTACAAAGCAAGTTCAGTCTTAATATTAGCATCCCCTGTTACAAACATAACATTTCTGTGATTACTAATCTTAATAAGAGTACTCTCACTTACCTTTAAATCTTCAACACTTTGTGCCATACTATTAGCTGTATCAGAAACAATACTTGAATTTAACTTATCAGCAGTATTAACAACATACAAAGGTAAAACATTCTCTTTATTCTTATAACTAGAAATAAGTCCACTAACATAAACTGTATCTCTAGAATCAAAATCTGCTATCAAAACATAATACTCAGACTCACTTCTATCAAAAATAGTTCCAGCCATAATACTATCATAACTTATAACAGCATTGCCAACCTCAGGCTTAGTATACCCTACATCAAACCAACCCAAATGTTGAGCCCCTATAGTTAAAACATAAATAAGTCCTAAAACAACCAATAAAACACAAATAATAATTACTAACCCCTTTATGTTCATTTCTTTTTCTACACTTTTATTACTTTTACTCATATAAATCCCTCAACAAATATTTTAACATAAAACCCCTAAACAAACAACAACAAAACAAAAACAAAAACATAAAAAAAGAAAGAGCGAAACAAACTCAAAAGACTAATTATATGTAAGGGTTAAAAAGTCTTTATATACGATAGTAAAACTGCTTCACTGCTTTCGCTTTAGTAAAAATATGTCGGAATTGTTATTTTTACTAACAATTTAATTATAGCAAGTTCTATTGTTACTGTCAATTATAATTTTAATTTTTTTTAACTTTTTTTCATAAACACAAAATAAAGAGACTTAAAACCTCTTTATTTCGAAATAGCAACCGTTGCAGTACTACTAGCAATCTGTAGCAACTCTTCCTTACTTAAACTCTCTCCTATCAAATAATACTCTTTTCCATTCTCGCTCCAATTTAAAGACGTCTCAGTAATAATACCTAACACATTTGCATACTGCACCACTTCGCCACTTACAGAAGTAGTCTCATGACTCTTACTACCTTTACTTGCTTCCTCTATTAATATAAAAGGCTTAACACCTGTATAAGTAAGAATTACCCTTTCACTATCTTCGTCAGTAATAAGTTCTTCTCCACTATAAGTAGTACCACTAGGCAAATACATTGGGTACACCACATCCTCTAAACTAGCGCTAGTTGTAGTACTAGAAGAATCCTTAACACTATTTTGTAACTTAAAATAATCTTTCTCAAACTTAGTCTTAGTATCAATCTTAGTAATATTCATAGTAATCTGAGTAATACCATTAGAATTTTTAACAACTACCTTTTTAGGTAAATAATCTTCTCCTAAAGTAATCTCTTGAGTCTTAAGATCAGAATTATTTGGGTAATTTGCTTTAGCAGTAATAATATAATTACCCTTATCTTCCTTTACCCCTCTCTCACCATCATTTTTAATATCTTTAAGTAATGTTTCTAAAATATATGACTGACTACTATTAGTAGGCCATTCACTTTGGAATTTAAAACTTTTATTTAAAGATGGTGTAACAACATAAATTCCATCAGAATTCTTAAGTATTATTTGCTCATGATTATTTTCATTATTTATAAGTGAAACCCTATAATAATCTCCCTTTAAATAAGTAACATCCACATTATAACTATACTTATCTTCATTATTTTGTATAGTCATATCTCCAGTCAAATGATAATTCTTAATATCATTAACCTTATTTTCAAATTTCTCAACTACATTATCTTCACTCTTACCACATCCAGCAAGCAAAAATAATGAAAACGCGAGCACTAAAAACTTTCTCAAAATAACCCTCCTTTAATACTTACAGTTAATTATATTAAATTTAACACTGAATATGAATAAAATTAGAAAAAATGATTAGACTAATAATAACAAAGGAGGGAAATATGCAAACAGTACAAAAAGTAGCGCTAGCTCTTTGTATAATAGGAGCACTAAATTGGGGACTAGTTGGATTATTTAGCTTTAACCTAGTAGAAGCCTTATTTGGTGCAGAAACACTATTTACTAAAGTTGTATACACTTTCGTAGGCCTTGCAGGAATAATAAATATAGGTTTACTACTAACGCCATTTGAAACTACAGGAAAAAAGTAAATTAAAACCTCCAAAAACTGGAGGCTTTTTTAATTACCTAAGAAGCATCAGATACAATAATCTTAACTCTCAAAGTCTTAGAAGAATAAGTAAGTTTAACATCACTTCCCGTTGCATAAACTGGAACTTCATAAGTACCTGGTGCATCAACTGTACTCAAATCTACATAAGCCTTAATATCTTTAGCTTCAATAGAATCTAACAAGCTTTGAACACCCTTTACAGTAACTGAAACAACAGTATCTTGTTCACTAACACCTTGCGCTATAAACTTATCACTCAGTCCTTCAATTTGAATACTAACGCCATCTATATCTTTAGACGTTTCTTGTTCCATCTTAACCGTAATAGTTACAACATTTTCACTAATACTTCTAGCACCAGTAGGCTTATCAATATATTTTTGATAAACTTTATCTTGACTTAAATCAGTAACATCAATCTCTACTTCTATATACTCAAGTTCAGCAAGTATCTTCTCATCTGCATAAACTGTAATCTCTTCTACATTACTTTCAATACTAGAAATAGCACTACCACTTCTAACTTCTCCTTTAGGAACAATTTTAAGTGGAACAGTCTTACTTGGACTTGTAATAGTAATAGTTGCAGTAACTGTCTCAGGAACAATCTCAATACCCTTAACTTCTTGTCCTTTCTCATCATATGTAATCAACTTAACATTTTCTATAGTATAAGTACCAGCTTCAGTAGCATTAATAGAATTAACATCCACAATAGCCTTAACATTAGTAACTGACTCTAATTTCTCTTTATAACTCTTTATAATAATATCTTCCCTATCTAGAACAACCTTAGAAACTACCAAAGTATCATCTAATTTATCAGTATTAACAACATCTATAGATAAAGTTCTAACTTCACTAATCTTAGGATAAATAATAACTGTCAACTCTTCCGGTACTAACTTATAACTAAGTGTCTTAATAGGACTCTTATAATCTAACTTAACCTTATGTGTACCAACGCCATAATTTGTAAGATCAAGTGTAACCTCATGAGAATCCACTAATTGTTGTGCTAAAAACAAATCTCCCTTTCTTCCCATAAGAATAATATCAGCACCACTTGGAATACCCTCGACCACATAAGCTTCCTCATTATATTCAACATTTACCTTTTGATTAGTAAGCATAACCACTTCATTATTAGTAAGTGTAATTATTTTTTTATCTATCAGAATAAAGCAAGTAAACGCGAGGATTAAAGACAAGTATAAAAGCACATGTGGTTTATTTAAAAGTCTATCAATAAATCCATTATTAGAAGTTAGTTTATCTTTAATGAAATAAGCTAATTTACTTATAGGAGTAATAATTATCTTATCTAAAATACTATATAAGAAACGAAAGAATCTACTAATTATATTACTCTTCTTCGCTTTTTTCTTCATTTGTAACTACCTCCTCCTCTACTTCCTCATCTGCATCAAAGAATGTTTCCTTTTTAGGTTGTAAGGCTTCAATAAGTATCATTCTAGCATCATCTAAAGTCAAATTATAATTAAGCTCAGCATCCACTGCAACACTAACTCTACCAGTCTCTTCACTTACACAAATTGCAATCGCATCACTTGTCTCAGCAATACCCAAAGCAGCACGATGTCTAGTACCAAGCCTCTTAGAAAGATTAGGATTCATGCTTGTAGGTAGCACACTTCCTGCAGAACTAATTCTATCTCCTTGCAATATAACCGCTCCATCATGAAGTGGATTATTAGGGAAAAATATACTTATAAGAAGTTCACTAGACAAATCAGCATAAAGTTTATTAGCATTCTCAATATACTGACTCAAACTATAATCTCTTTCAATAACTATAAGAGCCCCAATTCTATTCCTCTTCATATACTCAACAGCTTGCATAATTTCGTAAACAACCTTTTCTCTCTCATCAACAGTAAGAACCTTATGTCTACCAAGAAGCTGACTTCTTCCAATACTTTCCAAAATATTCCTAATCTCAGGTTGGAAAATAACTATAAACGCAAGTGGAGCCCAATCAATTACATATTCAAGAATTACACCAACTGTATTTAAATGAAATACTACACTAGCAATCTTCAAAATAGCAATAATCAAGACGCCCTTAAAAATCAAAATTAACTTAACATTTTTTCTAATATATTTAAGTATATAATAAAGTATTAACCATAAAATAGCCACATCCAATATATCTGTAACTATACTACCAATTTGTGATAAAGTCATAACTTTACCTCCTTAACTCATAAAACAATTATAATATAAAAAAGATATATTTACTATATCTTTTATTACTATTAACAATATCTTGACGCTTATTTCATATCATCAAATATATTTGTTGGTGGCACATTAGATTGTCCATTACTAACAGATTGATTAATGTTTTCTTGCCCAGTATATGTTTGACTAGCATTATTAGGAACATTATTTGTATATGTTTGATCCATTGTAGGTGTAGACGAAAACACATCACTTGTATTAGTACTTGTAGCACTAGGTGTAGTATTTTGTGCACTAACTTCATCTATTGGCGAAACACTAGGCATAGAAACAGGTTCACTATAAAATTCTATAGGTTCGCTAGTAGAAGTACTCTCTGTATTAGAATTAATTGGAATATCATTAATCTCCATTGTACTTTCTAAACTAACAGTCTCAGGTTCAACAGGTGCCACACTTGGTGCACTTAAATCTGCAGGTGTAGTACTTTCTATAGTACTACTTGTATCACTTGTACTACTAGTTTTACTTCCCTCTTCTATTGATTCACCCTTAAATTCATTTTTACGTTTCTTTCTAGATTCAATAATAAACCCAATTAATGCAAAACATAGCACACCAGCCGCCACAAAAAAGGCTATATAATAATCCGCTAAAAAATTCATAACACTTTCCATAAAGTCTTCCTCCTTACTCTATAAATACATTTTAACAAAAACTAACTACTTTTTCAATATTAATATATTTTATTCTTCACTAATAGAAGTATTACCAGTAATTTCTAAAGTCTCATCAGTAGGTTGAATTTGTACCCAAGTATTACCATCATTTAACTGAATCTCTTCTCCATCACTCTTATATCTATAAACTGTCTTACTACCTCTACTAGACTTTTCCCAAGTTATAGGAACTGCATAACCATTTGTAATATAATAACCATCCCCTGAACCAACATTATCTATCTCTTGTCTGCCATAATCATCAACACTTCTATTATTTACTTGATAAGTAATAATATTCTTAGTATAGTACTGTTTACCAGTAATAGCATCAACATGAGGCGTATCTACGTCTTCATCTAACATACTTCTATAATACACTTTCTCACTCTCATTATAGACATAATTAGTACCAGTATAAAATGAATAATTAATAAACACATTGCTAGCTGGTATCGCGTCTTCCCTCTTACTTAAATCAATCTCCTTAACACTATACTTAAAAACTGTACTCTCTTTAGAAGTATCTCTAATATTCAAATCCTTAATCCCCTCTAAAATCATACTAGTCTTAGTAAACCCAGTATGCTCACTAGACTTATCTAAAGAATTATCTCTAAAGAAATAACTTCCCTCATAATCCATTCCGTCCAAGTGATCCACACCTAAACTACTAATATCAGCATACGCTTCATCACTTCCACCCCAGTGAACATAAATAGCATCATTTTCAAGCACATAATCCAAAAAGTATGGTCTACTACTTCTAACAGAACCTATCTTTTCTAAAGATGCATCCTTATAAAGCGCAAGCATCCTTGTAACCCCACCTTCAACAATAATCTCATAATTTAAAAATGACTCTTGAAGTCCAGCATGGGGCCAAGCAGCATGCCTATTATTAATCATAACAGCAATAACCCTAGAATCACTATCTTGATCAATAATCTTAAGTTTTTCCACTTCTTTTTCTTTCTTACTTTTCTTGGTACTAATATCACTATCACTATTAAATAACTTAGTTACTCCTAAATACACTATAACTATAATTATAATAATGAATAAAAACAACACCCACTTTTTAAGTCTTCTTTTCTTCTTCCTCATTCTTATTCCCTACTTTCCATATTTAGTATAAAACAATAAACAAAATTATTAAACAATAAATAAATTTACAATGTAAACTAATTGAAAAGAAAAAAATAAATCTATAAAGAAAAAAGCCCATAAACAAAGGCTTTAAACTCAAATTATAGTGTGAACGACGAAGTGGTTTACAACTCTTTCGCATAAAGGCAGTCGATTTATATCAATCATTATACCTATTTTACCGAATAACAGAAAAAATAAAAATAATTTTTATGCTACTTTCTAAAAATTTTTTATACAAGTGGTTCCACATTGTGGAACCATTTAATTACTATCGTTAAATTCAGCCTTTTGTTTGCTTTGTAATCTCATCCGTTTACATTGAGCCACGATTTTATTTCACACTTCCTTTAGCCCTAACATCACTGTTAATGCATTGCGTTTTTCTAATACTTCGCAGATACTTACGCGTATAGTGGACTTTTACCACCTAGCTATATGCCATGCCTAGCGCACAAAGAAAAAAAGCCCATAAATAAAGGCTTTAAACTCAAATTATGGTGGAGCTGACGGGTATCGAGCCCGTGTCCAGAATATATGCCATACAGATTACTTACAAGTTTAGTTGGTTTGTAACTTCAAAAAATATTATAGAGAGCCAACATCTCATATTTTTCTAAGTTTAGTAAATTTCATTACACACCCTAAACAAATATGTAATATAGTTCACTTTTATAAGTCCAACATCTCTTCTCGTGAACAAAGAAGAGGTTGAACCCTACCTACACCTTTAAACTAGGCAAAAGCAGGAGTCGCAAAAGCGAAGTTTTCGTCTTTTCCGTTTATTTTAATTGTAGATTTATAGTATCACTACTACTTGCCTCCATACAGCAACACTACTCTGTCGAAACAAAACAGCCCCATATAAATAAAATTATACCATAATAACTAACAAAGTCAACAATTTGGACTATTAAAAGTACTATTTAATTTTATACCTACTATCTCTTTCCAAATCTCTTTTCTTAATTGTTTCTCTTTTATCATATAACTTCTTACCCTTACAAACACCAAGCAAAACCTTAGCCTTATTACCCTTAAAATACACCTTTAAAGGTATCAAAGTATAATGATTAACTGTAATAAGCTTACTAATCTTAACAATCTCTCTTTTATGAAGAAGTAACTTTCTCTCTCTTCTTTCATCATGATTAAACCTATTACCTTGTTCATACCTTGCAACATACATATTAGTTAAAATAACTTCGCCCTTACTAATCCTAGCATACGCGTCATCCAAACTAACTGAACCTTTCCTAATACTCTTAATCTCAGTACCCTTAAGCTCAATACCTGCTTCATATGAAGAAACAACAAAATAATTAAACTTAGCTTTTCTATTAACAATCTCCATAACTAATCCCCCATTAACATAAAGTCAACATGCCTAGTTTCCTTACTAGCCATAATACACTTAACTTTAACCTTATCTCCTAACCTCAAAACTACATGTTTCTTTCTATTAGTATAGTATAACATATCATCACTCAAAGTGTAATAATCTTTTATAGTATCTAAACTAACAAACCCAGATACATTATTAGTAGTTTGAACAAAAAATCCATGCTTAGTAAGACCATCAACAACTGCATCATACACCTCTCCAATATGACCCTCCATATACTCTGCAATCTTTAAATCATTAACAGCATACTCACAATCATCACTTCTTCTCTCAGTCAAACTAATATGCTCACAAGCTTCCCCAAGTTCACTTCCAAACTTCTCTAAACTAACACCAATATCTTGATTAAAAACAACCATCCTAATCAAATAATGAAGAAGTAAATCACTCATTCTCCTAATAGGACTAGTTTCATGTGTATAAAGTTTACTACCAAGCCCAAAATGTCCAATATTTTCAGTACTATAAATAGCCTTTTGCATACTTCTAAGCAACCTATCATTAATAATCTCAAAATCCTTAGCATCCTTAAATTCCTCTAAAATATTTTGAACATCCTTATTACTTACATTATCATAATCAATCTTTCCATTAAAAGTATACCCTAAATTACTAAGAAACTTAACAAACTCTTCCATTTTCTTAGAACTAGGTTTACCATGCACCCTATAAACAGCATAATCAGTAAGACTAGTTAAAATACTAATAGACGCTTCATTACTTGCAATCATAAAGTCCTCAATCAAATTTTCTCCAACACCTTGAACACGTTTCTTAATATCAGTAACCTTACCATTCTTATCAACAACTAACTTAATTTCACTAGAATCAAACTCTATCGCACCTCTTAAAACTCTTTTTTTATGAATCAATTTAGAAAGTTCTAACATAGTAAACAAATCATCCCTAAACTCTTCATAACCACTAACCATTTCTCCATTAAAAACCTTATTAACATCATCATAATTCATCTTTTTTCTAGACTTTATAATACTAGGAAAAAGCTTTTTACTAACAACATTACCACTCTTATCATACTCTATCAAAGTAGTAATCGCACATCTAAGAGTATCAGGATTTAAAGAACAAATTCCATTACTAAGTTCCACTGGTAACATAGGTTCAACCCTATCAGCCATATAAGTAGAATTACCTTTATTATATGCATCCTTAAAAATAGAACTACCAAACTTAACATAATAAGTAACATCCGCAATAGAAACATTTAACTGATAATTCCCATTATCTAACACTTTAATACCAACTGCATCATCAATATCTTTAGTATCAATTCCATCAATAGTAAAAATCACATCTTTAGTTAAATCAACTCTACCCTTAAAATCTTCCTCTCTTACTTCATTAGGAATATTCTTAACTTCTTCTTTAGTCTCTTCACTAAACCCAGTAGGAACCTCTAACTCTGCCATAACCTTTAAAGTATCAATATCAGGACTATTCTTATGTCCTACATTCTCTATAACCTTAACATAAATTCCCTTTTTATCTTCCTTAAAACTCTTTAACTTAACAATTTCTCCATCAACAACATTCTTATCACTTGGTACTAATATAAGATTATACTTATACTCTTTTAAAGGAACAACATACGTAACACCATTCTCTACTTTAATCTCTCCTAAAGGTAAATTCCTCTCTAACACCCTAATAACTCTTGCTTCCTCTTTTCCCTTTTTCTTAAAAACTTCACACAAACAATAATCCCCAGTCTCAGCATCCATCATATTCTTTCTATCAATAAAAATATCACCATCACTTAACAATAACCACCCATTACCACTAAGAACTCTTTCAACTTTAGACTTAACATACTCATCTGTAACTAACTTAAATGTATTTCTTTTAGAACTTACAATCTCCCCCTCATTAACAAGCTCATACAAAACATCAATAACTTTCTTAATATCAAGAGAAGTATAATCATCCTTAAAATACTTAACAATCATTATAGGATCAAACTTTTTATTAACATTATTTTTAAATATATTTAAAATCTTATCTTTCATACTATCACTCTCTATAATTATTGTAGCATTAATAACACAAAAGTAAAAGAAAAAACAAGAAATAAATCCTTGCTTTACTAAAATCCTAATATAAATGATATAATTATGAATAAAAATCCCATAACCATAGTCAATCTTGATATAAATTTTTCTGTTCCTCTCTCTTTTAATTGACCCATTAACATACTATTACCACCAGTAATAATTTGTCCAGCATCACTTGCCTTATTGCTTTGTAATAACACAAGTGCAATTAAAATTACAGAAACTATAATTAATATTACTTTCATTTTCTTCCCTCACTAATTATTATATAACATTTACTAATATTTTACAACAATAAAGTAAAAAGAAGTATCAATTATCATTAGTACATAAAATACTAAACTTAAACACTTCTCTTTACATATCTAATACTACCATACTTCATAGCATTATGCAAGCATTAATTTTCTGCTAAGGCACATTTACTATCATCATCAATTTCTACTACTGTATAAGGATTACTTGCAATACCACTACCTTCAAACTCTACACAAGACTTTAATGAAATTACTGGACGAGCTACACCTCTTGTATCATTGACACCTGCAGCGGCCAAGTCTCCTGGAACTGAAGAACCTCCAGAACGAAATACACGCGCACCTTTGTCGCTACCTTTTCTAAAATATGGTGTCATTGTCCACCAAAAATATGTGCCAGTAGAACTATTACCTAGTGAATTTCTATAATAGTAAGCATTTTCATTATAATTGATATTAACACCATATACACCACCTGCATATGTTATCTCATCTGCAGTTAACAAACCTATTGGCTTCTCAAAATCCCCATTACCTCCTGAAGCCTCACTTACACTAAACATATCTTTTACTCTCTCTACACCTTTAGAATCTGAGTTTACATTTCCTAATCCATCTACTCCACACTTAAATGCCGGATGATTTTTTGTATTATCAGATGTATTTGTTACAAATTTAGTGTAAGCATTATAGTACATTTCTTCATTATGTAACCACCCAGTTTGTGTACTCCTATCATTACAATATATCGCAGTTTTGCTTATATATTTATCATAATTAGTCTCTAAATTATTTATATACCACTTATCTAATTCACTTTTAATTAAACTTGGTTCCTCATTTTTTCTAATATCAAATAATGTATCTCCTAAACTATACATAAAACCTGCATATGTCGCATGAGCATAATTTGAATTATATGCAATTTGTCCATTATTTCCTATATCTGTTATATAACCATCTTGTTTATCTGGTCCAGTTCCAGCATACAAAAGTCTTATACTCTCGTCTTCATTCATTCTTATTATTCTCCAGTATAGCTTGTCTCCATTTGCATTTTCTCCAAATTGTACCCAGTTATCTTCTACACCTCCTGCATAATAGTAAACTTTATTACCGTCTTCTGTATATTTTCCATCTTCATAATAATATTTAGCTTCTGTTATTATTTTATCAAATGGAGCATTATCTTCTTCTCTTTTCACTGCATCATTAAATTTACTTTCAAAAAACGCAAGGGATTTACTCTTTACATGTTCACTTATCTTTAAATTACCTTTTATAGTTTTACCCATATCGTCACTCTGATTTTCATTCTCTTTACTTACATATCTAAACTCTATCTTATATTCTTGTTTTTCTTTATCTTGTATCTCTATATTTGATAGTAATATCTCTGTTGTTGCTTCTTCACTTTTTGGAACAGGCATAAATTCATTCATACTACTACCACTTCCACTTGTACATGTTATTTTATATTCTAAATAATCACTTACAAATGTATTTATTAAGTTTTCCATTAAT
>CANQQR010000041.1 GCA_947626035.1 uncultured Bacilli bacterium
TTTATAATATGAAAAAAGTAAGTGTTCCTTACTTATTTTCTAGTGTCTTTGACTGAACTGTAACGAAAAGAGATAAAAATTTAACAATAGTCTTTTTTCAAGTCTAAAATTTTTACTAGTAATACTTTTTTCTTTCCTCACATATATATTTAGTGTAACATAAAGGAGTGAAAAAATGGATAAAAAAGAAATATTAGAAAGCATATCTTTTAAAGGTAATGGGGAAATATATCTAGGCGTTGTAGGCGCAGTAAGAACTGGAAAATCAACATTCATAAAAAAAGTAATAGAAAATTTAGTAGTACCAAACATAGAAGACGAAATAGAAAGAAAAAGATGCCTAGACGAAATACCACAAACTGCAGCAGGAAAACAAATAATGACAACAGAACCTAAATTCGTTCCATCAAGTGGAGCAAAAATCAAAATAGACGAATTTGAAACAAACATAAAACTAATAGACTGTGTAGGCTTTATAACACCAGAATGTAAAGGCTATGAAGACGAAAACGGACCACGCATGGTAAAAACACCATGGTTCTCTGACTCACTCACATTTGAAGCAGCAGCCACAATTGGTACAGAAAAAGTAATAAAAGACCACAGCACCATAGGAATTGTAATAACCACAGACGGAAGCATTGGAGAAATGAGTAGAAGTAACTACGTAGAAGCAGAAGAAAAAGTAATAACCGAACTAAAAAACATAAACAAGCCATTCATAGTAATAATGAACACAATACATCCAACACACCCAGACACAATAAAAATAAGCGAAGAACTAGAAGAAAAATACAAAATACCAGTAATCCCAACAAGCATAATCGACATGAAAGAATATGAAATACTAAACATACTAAAAGAAGCATTATACGAGTTCCCAGTAGAAGACATAGAAATAAACATCCCAGACTGGGTAGCAGTACTAAATAAAGAAAACAACATAAAGAAAACATTCCTAAAAGCCATGAAAGAAAGTGTAGTAGGTGTAGACAAACTAAGAGACATAAACAAAATAAACTTAAACTTTGAAGAAAAAGACATAATCGAAAACGCATACATAAGTAACCTAAACGCAAACACTGGCGAAGTAACAATAAACCTAGAAGCAAGAGAAGAACTATATGACGAAGTACTAAAAGACATAATAGGAGTAAACATAAATTCAAAAGCAGAACTACTAAAAGTATTTGAAGACTTTAGCACAGGAAAACAAGAATATGAAAGCATAAAGTCAGCACTAAAACAAGTCTACCAAACTGGCTATGGAATAGCTACTCCAAAACTCAAAGACATGAAACTAGACACCCCTGAAATAATAAAACAAGCAGGCAGGTATGGTGTAAGACTAAAAGCAGTTGCAACAAGCATTCACATGATAAAAGTAGACGTAGAAAGCACATTTGAACCAATAATAGGTAGTGAAATCCAAAGCAAAGAACTAATAGACTACCTAACAAAAGGAAAAGAGGAAGATCCAAACAACATATGGAAAAGTGAAATATTTGGTCGTAGTTTAGAAGTCATAGTACAAGAGGGAATCCAAGCAAAACTCAATAGCGTCCCTGAAAGCGTAAGATACAAGCTAAGTAGCACCATAACAAAAATAGTAAACAAAGGAAGTGGAAACCTAATTGCTATAGTAATATAGCATTTTTCTTTCGCATTGTACAAAAGAAAATACCAAAGCGCTACTAATTCGTAAAAAAAACGTAAAATATTAAAAATAATGTTGCTTTTTATATATTATATAGTTAAAATGAAAACATAAGCATAACATGCTTAAAAAAATAGATGGAGGTAATAAAAAATGACTAAGAACGAATTAGTAGAATTCATAGCTGCAAAAGCTGGATTAACTAAAGCTGATGCAGGAAGAGCACTAGACGCTGCATTAGAAGGAATCCAAAATGGATTAAAAAAAGAAGGAAAAGTTGCATTAGTTGGATTTGGTACTTTCAGTGCTAAAAAACGTGCTGCTAGAGAAGGAATTAATCCTTTAACTAAAGAACCTTTAAAGATTCCTGCAAAAACAGTAGCAAGTTTCAAAGCTGGAAGCAAATTAAAAGATGCTTTAAATTAATAAAAAAGCCATTGGCTTTTTTTTCTATACAAAAAACACTTGCAAAACCGAATATATGTGTGCTATAATGAAAATGTAATTAAAAAAATAAGAAAATTCGTAACATAGTCATTTTAATTAATATATGGAGAAAAAATATAAAGAAATACTAAAATACATAGAAAGTCATGGTTTTGTAGCATACATAGTAGGAGGCTATGTAAGAGACCACCTATTAGGAATAAAAAGTGTAGACATAGACATAAACACAAACGCTACACCAAAAGACTTAATGAAAATATTTAAAAACATCTGCAAAGTACATGAAGAATATGGAGCAGTCAAACTAAAAATAAATAAACAAATAATAGACATAACAACATTCAGAAAAGAAATATCTTATAAAAATAACAAACCTGAAAAAATAGAATATACAAGTAGTCTAGAAGAAGACCTAAAAAGACGTGACTTCAAAATGAACACACTATGTATGGACAGTGAAGAAAACATAATTGACTTACTAGATGGAAAAAATGACATAACAAATAAAATAATAACACCAGTAAAAGACGTAAACATCCTATTTAAAGAAGACAAAACAAGAATATTAAGAGCACTAAGATTCATGTGTGAATTAAATTTTAAACTAGACCAAGACATAATAGATTACATAGTAAAAAACAAACACGAACTAAAAGAAATAAACATAGTAAAAAGAAAAGAAGAATTAGATAAAATATTCAAAACAAAAAATGTAAGACGATTTTTAAACTTTATAAAAGACTATAACCTAGAAGACTACTTAGGTATCTATTCAAACGAATTCAAAGAAACTGACACAATAATTGGCGTCTGGAGCCAACTAAAATTTAGTGACGAATATAAATTTACAAAATACGATAAAGAAAACATAAAAAAGATAAAAAAAATAATAGAAAAGAAAACAATAACAAAATATGACATATACAAAAATGGATTATACATCTCACAAATAGCCGCCTTAATACTAGGAATAGACAAAAAAGAAATAAATTTACTCTATACTAATTTACCAATTAAATGTATAATAGAATTAAATGTAACACCAAAAGAAGTATGCGAAATATTAAATATAGAACCTAGTAAAGAATTAGGAAATATACTAAAAACAATTGAAAAAGAAGTAATAGAAGGCAAACTAAAAAACGAAAAACAAGAATTAATAAAAAGAATTATTGCTATGAGGTGATTTTCATGGATGATTTAAGAAAACTTTATAAACAAAAAAGTTATGTAATTAATCCGTTAGTTCTAAAAAATATAAAAAGCTTAGATTTAAGTTTAAATGAATTCTTACTAATAATTTATTTCCTAAACGGAGAACTATCATTAGACCTAGAAAAAATAAAAGAAGCATTAAATTTAACAGATGAAGAAATACTAAATACATACAGTAATTTACTAACAAAAGGCTACATAGAAACTACACTAAACAAAGAAAACGGAAAAGTAACAGAAATAATATCACTAGATATGCTATATGACAAACTAATACTAACCTCACAAAAAGAAAACAAAACAGAACAAACAGATATATTTTCTCAATTCGAAAACGAATTTGGACGTAGCCTAAGTCCGATAGAATACGAAACAATAAATAAATGGATTGAAAAAAACGTAAGTGAAGAAATAATACTAAGTGCACTAAAAGAAGCAGTAATGTGTGGTGCAACAAATTTAAGATACATAGATAAAATAATATATGACTGGACTAAAAAAGGTAACATAAAAGACTATGAAGAAGACTATAAAGAAATACCAGATATAGACTGGCTAGAGGCGATGAGAAATGAAAGAGAAAGATTACATAATTAAATGCTTAGACGAAATGTTTCCAAACCCAAAATGTGAACTACTCTATAACAAAGACTATGAACTATTACTAGCAGTAATGTTAAGTGCACAAACAACAGATAAAAGAGTTAACATGGTAACAGTTCCATTATTTAAAAAATACAACACACTAGAAAAACTAAACAACCTAACTCTAGAAGAAATAGAAGAAAACATAAAAACAATAGGAATGTACAAACAAAAAGCAAAACACTTTAAAAGCATAGTCTCAACTCTAATAAATCTAGGTGGAAAAGTACCAAACGATAGAGAAGTACTAGAAAGCATGAGTGGAGTAGGAAGAAAAACCACAAACGTAGTATTATCTAACATATATAACGAACCATGTATAGCAGTAGACACACATGTCTTTAGAGTATCTAAAAGACTAAACCTATCTAACGAAAAAGACGATGTACTAGAAGTAGAAAAGAAACTAATGAAAAAATTTCCTAAAGACAAATGGACTAGACTACACCATCAATTAGTATTATTGGGAAGATACAAATGCACTGCAAAAAATCCTGAATGTGATACCTGTCCATTTAAAGAAATATGTAAGTATTATAAAAACGAAAAGACCAAAAAGAATAAATAAAAATACTAATCAATATTTGACTAGTATTTTTTCTTTTTAAACAATCTGTACCTCTCTAGTTCTAGTAAATGGTGTTCCCATATAAACAATCTCATAAGTAATCTTATAAAATCCTTGTTTAGTATTATCTATCTCTTCCACTGTCTTACAACTATTAGTACAATCTTCAATAGTATAAGAGAAATTATTCTTAATAGAAGAAGTAACATCTTCATTATTAACTATAAATTTAATAGTATCAATTCCTAAATCAGGAATCTTATCACCGATAGCAAACACTGGATTAACTAAATAACCACTCTTAGTATCAATAGCCTCAAGAACAATCTCAAAATCACTTGCTTCGCCAGTAAGTAAAACTGTAACGCCATCACTTTGATTAGTCTTAAATATAGAATGAGCAGTTTTTACAACAACTGAATCATAACCAGCAATATTATCTATAGTATAACTATCTTCCGTTGTATGTCCAACATAAGTTAAATTAGAACCACTCTTCAAATAAATATCAAACCCTATAGGACCTAAAACATTCTCATTATAATTAATACGTATATCATAATACTTTTGAGCCCATTGCTTATAATATTTATTAAAATAACTTGCTAAATAAGTAGGATCATAAAAGTCAGGTGTCTTTGGTTTTTCCCAAGAAACAGTAGCTGAAATATCATTTTCAATAATACTAACATTCTTAGGATCTTCCAACTTAGCAAACCTAGTAGAAACCTCAGTAGGCTCAGTACCAGAAATGAAATAATAAGTACCTAACGAATCGCCTGGAGTATAAGGACTTGGTAACTTAGCAGGGAAAGTCTCAAGTTCAACAGTAACAGACTTAAGTCCTTTAGGAATAGTAAACTTACTACCAGTATTTAAAATATTCTTAGTAAGTATAGATTGAATAGTATTTCTTTGAATATTAGTAGGTTGGTGTATATTATAGTAACCATTATTTACCATATCTTGATTAAGCTCATCATACCCATACCAAAATGTGATAGTAAAGTCAGGATTAAACGTAGCAATCCAAGAATCTTGAATAGTACTAGATGGAAGACCATACATATTCAAAGTATCAGACTCATAACTACTAGTACCAGTCTTAGTAGCAATTTGATTACCTGGCACTTGTGCAATACTAGTTGTAACATTAAATAGTACATCAGTAAGCATATAAGCAGTAGTATCTTTCATAACCCTAGTTCTAGTAATCTTATTTTCCTTCTTTTCGCCAGTATCAACAAACTCAATACTAGTAACACTATAAGGCTTAGTATAATAGCCTCCACTTGCAATAGCCGCATATGCTCCAGCAAGCTCAACTGGATTAGTTCCCTCAAACGCACCTATAGAAGAAGACTCAAATATAACGCCATCACTATTTCCTGGTGTAATACCTAAACTTTGAATAAACTTCCATTTTTGCTCATTAGTAGTTGCTTGGAAAGTTTGTAAAGCACAAGTATTTTTAGATTCAGAAAGTGCATACTTTAATGAAATTAACCCATCATGAGAAAAGTCGAAATTATGCATAATACCACCACTAGAATATTTAACATCAGCCTCGTCAAAAATAGGTGTATATTCGCTCCAATTCAAATACTCAATAGCAGGACCATAATCAAGAAGTGGCTTAATAGTTGAACCTGGGTGACGTCTAATCATAGTAGCTCTATTATAAGTTCTAGCTGCATTAGCACTATCTCTACCAGCACCAATAGCAAGAACAGCACCAGTATTATTATCTACAACCGCAACACCTAATTGAACTGCATCATCCTTAAAAGTATAACCAAGTGAACCATCATAAATACCATTAATAACATTTTGCTTTGCTTGATCAAATGTAGTATAAATTTTAAGTGGAACAGAGTAGGGGTCAACTCCAAAAGTATCTTGAACCTCATCTATAACCATATTTACATAACCTTGAGTATAACTTGTACTCTTAGTAGTCTTAACTAACATATCTTCAATAGGCATATCTTTTGCAATCTCACATTCATCCTTAGTAATATAACCATGTCTATACATCAAATTAAGAACTTGATTTCTTCTCGCTTTAGCTTCCTCTGGGTAAGTAAATGGATCATACGCACTTGGTGCTTGGAAAAGTCCTGCAATCATAGCTGCTTCAACTAAAGTCAAATCCCTTGCACTCTTACCAAAATAAGTTTGACTTGCTTGCTCAACACCAAAAGCATCTTGTCCTAAAAACCCTGAATTAACATACATCGTTAAAATATCTTGCTTAGTAAACTTCTTTTCAATCTTAAACACTGACAAATAAACATCAGTAAACTTTCTTATAATACCTTTAATTCCCTCACTAGTAGTATCAGTTAAAGCATTCTTACTAACTTGCATAGTCAAAGTAGAAGCACCACCTGCATCACTATTACCCAAAACTTGACCAATACTAGCTTTAACAAACCTTGCTAAATCAACACCATTATGTTGGAAAAACCTTGAATCCTCAGTAGCAACAACAGCATCAACTAACACCTGAGGTAAATCCTCATACTCAAGTTTAACTCTAGTCTCAACAATACTATCGCCAGAACTATCAGTACCAACACTCATACCCAAAATAGTTAAAATACTTCCGTCTCCCTTATAAATAATAGTAGACTCTTTATTATAAAGCTTATCTTCCGTAAACTCTGGTGCACTCTTAACTATATAAATAGCAAACCCTATAACAGCTAAAACGCATAAAATAGCCAAAAACGTAATAAAAGACAAAATATAATAAATAATCTTTCTCTTATTCTTAGGCTTCTTCTCCTTAACAGGCTTTTCACTCTTATCTTTCTTAAACTTAGTCTTAATTTTTTCTCCCTTATTCCTAACCTTATTAAACTTAATTTTACTTTTTAAACTTACCATATTTTTATTCTCCTTTAAAATATAATTTATCTAAAACATTAAGATAATCTAACCTTGGCATATAACCCTCTTTAATAACATATCCATTTTCCACAATCGCGCTAAAAGGAATGCTCTTTCTAGTATTATTATCTACAAAACTAATCAAAAACTCACCCGGTACAAGATAAAAACTATTATTCATAAAAATAATAAGAAAAACAATCCCGCCATGATTTAGAATATTTCTAATATGAACTAATTGATGAGCCTTAATATTATCTAACGGAAAACTTGTCTTATTCTTAGACTCTTTAGCATCAAACTCAACATACCTTCCCTTATAAATACCATTATAATCAAGTGTACTAGTTTCACTAAACACAGCCTTATTAATAAGAGTAGTTTGTTTAGACCTATAACTTACCCCCAAAACCTTAATCGGGGTAGGCTTCTTATAAATAATAGCCCTATCTATACTTAAATAATATGTATTAGAATCATTAATTATATGCTCTAAAAACATTCCTCTGTTTTTATAACTAATATTATTAAACTTAGGCACTTAACTTCACCTACAAACATTATACTATAATTATAACTAAAAATCTAATTTACATACTAAAGTTAGACAACATAACGTAAACAAAAATAAAAAGCTTTACACAAAGTAAAACTAAATATCACTAAATAACTTAAAATACCCATCCTTAGGAAAATCTATCTTAAAAGTTAAAACCTCTTTACTAATAGGATGCTTAAAACTTAAAGAATAAGAACAAAGTGCAATGCTGTATTTATTAGTATCAGAATATCTACTATCGCCTAAAATAGGGTAACCTCTACTGGCAAACTGAACCCTAATCTGATGGTGCCTTCCAGTCTTTAAAAGAACATCAACCAAACTACAATTATCTTTAGTACTAATCACTTTATAATCTAAAACTGCTTCCTTACCATCAGGACTAACCTTAGAAGAATACCCATCTCTCTTAATCAAATCCCTAAAAGTACCAGAACTTTTTTCTAAAACACCTTTACACACAAGAACATACCTTTTTATAACCTCATGACACCTAATCTGTTCACTTAACCTAGAAGCAGCCTTACTAGTCTTACAAAACACCATAACACCACTAACATCCTTATCAAGCCTATGAACAAGTGCTAAAAAAACATTACCAGGTTTATTATATTTCTTCTTAATATAATCTTTCAAAATACTAAGCATATCTAAACTATTAGTAGAATCAGCTTGACTTAAAACATGGACAGGCTTAACACAAACTATAATATGATTATCTTCATAAAGTATATCTGGAATCAATTTTCCCACCTCGCATAAATACCACATGGAAGCACTAAATCACTATTACCAATAGGAATTCCTATTTCCCCATTACTAACACTACCATTAAACCTCTTAACCATTAAAATATTCAAAATATTTTTAAGAACATTACTAGACAAACCAGTAGTATAAGAATTAATAAGAAAAAATAGGGGTTCTTCACTCATAATATTCATACACTCACTAACCAAAGTCCACAAATCACTTTCAATATTCCAAACTTCCTTATTAGCGCCTCTTCCAAAACTAGGTGGATCCATAACAATCGCATCATACTTATTTCCTCTTCTAGCTTCACGTCTAACAAACTTAATAACATCATCCACTATATACCTAACATTACTAGAATCTAACTTAGAACTAAGAACATTTTCCTTACACCAATCAACCATACCTTTAGAACTATCTACATGCGTAACATGAGCTCCAGCACTCATACAACTAATAGTCGCACCACCTGTATAAGCAAACAAATTAAGAACCTTTATCTTTCTATCAGCACCTTTAATCTTCTCATACATATAATCCCAATTAACAGCTTGCTCAGGAAAAACACCAGTATGCTTAAAACCCATCTCCTTAACATTAAAAGTTAAATTCTTATAACTAACACACCAACTCTTAGGAATATTCTTTAAATTCTCCCAATACCCACCACCTGTCTTACTTCTATGATAAACTGCATGTATCATATTCTTATACTTCTTAAACAAATCTCCATTGTCCCATATAATCTGTGGGTCTGGTCTTAAAAGAAAATAATCTCCCCATCTTTCTAACTTTTCTCCATTAGACGCATCAATTAACTCATAACTTTTCCAATTCTTAGCTAAATCCATTACAAATCACCTAAATAAAATTCTAACATTTTTATAACCAAAATAAAAGAGAGTAGGTAGTACAAAATATGCTTTCTATATAAATATTAAAAAATACCTACCAAAACTTAAAATTTGCGAAAATAAAAAAGTCTCCCACATGGGACACATTTATTTCTCGTGCCTTTCATTATTTTTATTACTTTCCTCATATCTCTTTATCGCTTTATTAACAATAAACTCTATTGTTTCCCAGTCCTCTTCAGATAATAAATATTTAGATTTATTAAACAAAATTTCTCTTTGTGAAATTGGATTTGGCTTTAAAGCGCGTAAATCTTTTCCAACTAACTCATCCATCGGTATATTAAAGTAATCAGATAATTTTATTATATCTTCAGTTGTTATCTCACGTGAATCAGATTCCCATTGACTTATTAATACCCTAGATTTATTAACAATATTAGCAAGTTCTTCCTGAGTTAAACCATTTTGTAATCTCAAAAATTTTATATTATTAGATATATTATTCATTTTACCTCCCATTTCTGAAATAAATTATATATCAAAAGTAACAAAAAGTAAAGAAAAATGTAACTTTAAGTAAAATTCCCATTGACTTTGTTACTGTGAGTAACTATAATGATAATTGTAAGGAGGAAAATAAATGAAAGAAAAACTGCAATACATATCAAATAATATGAAGTCGTATCGAATAAGAATGGGCTATAATCAAGAAAAAATGGCTCAAATACTGGGAATTTCAAGAATAACTTATTGTGATTATGAAGTAAACCCACAAAAATTAAAAATAGAAACATTACAAGATATAGCTGACATTTTAAGGTGCAATTTATCGGATTTTTTTGTGCAAATAAGTGTAACTGAAAGCAACGGAATTATTCAGAGGAATGAAAGTTAAATAATAGAAATTATTATATGAGGAAAAGAATATGAAGAGAATAATAAAGAGTAAAAGAATGATGTTATTAAGTGTGACTATATTATTAAGTATGTGT
>CANQQR010000042.1 GCA_947626035.1 uncultured Bacilli bacterium
ATCTTGAAGAACACATAGAGGCATACCTCTTATGGGTATCATAGGTATGATAGGAATGAGTGGTATTATTGTAGATGATGAAAATTTTATGTTATTTTGGTATTGACAAAAGTTATGATTTATGTTATAATTATTATATGAAGGTACGAGGGATATAGTCTTTGTCTTTTCTATCACGAAGAGTTATAGAAAACCTATGTCCCTCAACACCTCTTTCAGTATTCAAGGAGCTAGATATATGTATTATGACGCATCAAAAATTGATAGTTATAGATGTCCTGTCAAGATAATTGTGTCTAGACGTGGTTTAGGTAAAACATTTCATTATGTTAAATTATTTACAGAGAGATTTATTACAAAGGGCGAGAGATTTATCTACGTTGTAGAAACTGGAGAAATGGTAGATGAACTTGCTAAAAACAATGGTGAAAAATTTTGGGCATCTCTAATAAACTATTATAAAGAACAAGATACGTCTAGGAAGAGATACTTTTATAATAAGTTGACAGAACTTATTATTACAGAAGACGAGGCTGAAAATCAAGTTATGGTAAAAGCTAAACTTGTAGGTGGTACTATTAAAATAAATGGTGAAACAGCAGGTTATCTTCTTGATATGAACTCATTTGGTGAAATAAAAAGAAACAATTTTCCTAATGTAAGAAATATTCTAATAGATGAGTTTATTACAGAGAAACTTGATAAAACAGCATTAGACAATCCAAGAAAAATAGCATCTATAATTCAGTCTGTCGGACGTCTTAAGGATATAAATCTAATTCTTTTAGGTAATGCAATTAGATTTGATGACCCTATTCTTTCTAGAATGGGTTTTAAATTAAATAAATATGGATTTTACAAGCAATATGACAATCACGGTTTATTTGCAGTCTTACATTTTGTAGACCCTGCTGATTATCCAGAATTTGCAGAAGCACACGATAAAAGTGTTGCAGGTCGATTTTCTAAAATGCTAGGTGAGACAAATGAAGAAGAAAACAAATTTAAAAGTGATTTGCCAGAAGATAGAAGACTTGTATTACCAATTAAATATAAAAAAGGAGGGTATATTCTAAATGTAGTAAAGGAAGATGTAGCAGTAAGTATCAAAGAGCTTGAAGTTGGTGGATATGCTTGTGTACCATTCAATGGAAGAGCTACAATGCTTTATTGTATGACCGAAAAAGAGCAAGGCTTTTTGCGAGGATATAGAGTTATATGCAATAAAGTATTAAAACAATCATTATTAAATATGATAAAAGCAAATATAATATTCTATTATTCCGAAGTAGAATATACAAAATTAAAATTTATTGTAAAGGGTGATTAAAATGGGAGACGAAATCAAAACAGGAAACGAAGAAGAGCAACTTACAGATATTGATATTGCTGAACAGGCAAATAAACTTCTGAAAGGCAAAGATAAAGAAATAGCCGATTTGAAAAAACAACTTGCTCAAATGAAACTCTTGCAGCAAACCGATGACAGCGAAGAGGAAGAGCAGATGACGGAAGAAGAGTGTATGGCAGTTATTCTTAATCCAAATGCTTCAGATTATGATATAGTTGATGCTTGTGCAAAACTTGCAGGTATATCAGAAGAACGTGGAGATAAAGTATTTGGACCACATCAAGAAGAAATAAAAGAATTTTTTGAAGATGTGATTGAAAGCTGCAATGGTGACAAAAGCCGTTTCAATTCTGTTTATCAATCTTTAATTGGAGCTGACCCAAAGGAAATTGCAGCAGGATTTCCTAAGAGAAGATAAATAAAATAAATAAAAGGAGTAAAAATTATGTTTCCAGTAACTGAAGTGAAACTTAATCAAAACATTATAACTAAAGCGTTGTTTAATATGATTATATCACAACACGTTTTTGGTGGTAATGTAGCAAGTACCGAACTTGCAGATATGTTCAAAGTCGACGGTACTCTTTATGGTGACACAAAACTGTATCATTCATTTGATATAGGTTCACCTGAAGATTGGGGCAATGATGAGGAGGCTGCAAATCTTCTTGCACTTAACAGAAACCGTTCTGGTAAGACGCAATCTATAAAAATGGGAGTTTACAAAATGATATGGGTCACAATCGACAGGTATCTATCTAAACAAGCATTTATGGCAGAAGGTTCATTTGCAGAATATATATCTTTCCTCACAGGTTCTCTGCGTAAAATAAAAAAGGTTTACGATAGATGTCTTATAAATGTCGAAGTTGGTACTCTGAAACCATCTACTGATAGATGTAAGATAACTATAACTACACCTAAAGGTACGACGCAAGAAGAAACTAATAGACTTGCAGCTCAAACAATTGCAGCTAAAATAGTTGTACTTAAGGCAGACCTAGAAGATAACAATAGAGATTTCAATAGCCTCGGTTATCTTAGGTCGTATTCTCCAGAGAATATGATAGCTATATGGAATGTAGAACAGCACGCTAAAATTACAAAGCTTGATTTGCCTACTATATTCCATAATGACGGTGTTGATAGAGGTGGCTTTAGAGAAATCAATATTCCTGCAAAATGGTTTGGTGATAGAGCTACAGGCGATTTAACGCTTGCTGAATCTTCTGGAGAAGTAGGTAAAGAGAGAATACTTGTTTCAGGTTGGTATGACGTTTCTCAAACTAAAGCAGCTATAGTTAGCAAACCGACAGATAAAGCAGTATATCTTTGGGCGGGTGATAAAGTGCCTTACAAAGGGCAAGTATATCACGATAACGCAAGAGACAAAGATATAACTGTATTATCTACAACTCTTGACAAGGCACATTATTATACAGAAAATCCTGACATTGCTTTTGTGCTTGTTAGTAAAGAAGCATTGCCTTATATGTCAGGTTTTGAAACAGGTACTGAGTTTTGGAACCCTCGTTCTCTCACAAGCAATCATTATCTTATTTATGGTCATAATGAGCTTGAATGGATAGAGGAATATCCTAGAATTCAAGTAACTGTAAAACAGGCTTCCTGATTTGATACGTGGGTTTAAGGACAGGGTGGGAAATAAAATTATGATAATTAAGTTTTATAATGATGAACAATTAGCATATGCGAATAGAAGAAGATATAGAGATATATCTTCTTTTAATCCATTTGCAGAAGTAACATATCACAATGTAACAATGGGAGATGGAGCAGCTACAAGTATAAAAGTAAAAGTTGAATATCTCTGTAATTATGTAACTATGGAACTAAAAGGATATGTATCTAGATGGTTTGTTAATTATTATATATATCTTAATGGTGGACAAGTACAATTATTCTTACAAAGAGATGTTATTGGTGAATTTGGACTTAATGGATGTATAGGAAATATAGAGAGAGGATTAACAAATACTTTTCTTAAAAATAAAAAAGAATTATCTGTAAATCAAATTCTTAAGAAAAGAACATATTTACTTCCTCCTAGTACTACGTATGGAAATTATACTGTCTCAACTCACGATAACGAAATGTGGGGTGTATTGTATTTTACTAAACCTAGCGGTATAAATCCAGAAACAGGTGAACCATATTCTAATAAAGTATCAATTCCAATTCCAGCATATACTCCTGAAAATTATGTGTCTGATTATGATGAACTTCCTGATACTACTTCTTATTATAACACAAATGGTTCAACTATAGGTAAAAGTTTTAATTATTATATTGCGTTAAAAAATAAAATAGATAGTACTTATTATTATTTTGAAGGAAACGTAGATATTATTAGCGGAGCTATGGAAATCTACAGCTCACAAGTAGCAAATGGTCAAGACCATTTAAATCAAATAAATAATTCCGCATATGTAATTGAAGCACAGGAAGTTGTGTATCCTTATGAAATGAATAAACTACTTAATGCAATTTTAACAAAAATAAGAGAATATTGTATTACTAATAATGTATTTGAAGATGTTCCAGATAATAAAGTTACAATAAATGGAAAAGCGTATTCAGTCAAAAAAAATACAGCAAATTTTGATAATAAAATTGTAAAAGTAAATAATGATTTTTTTAAATACACAGTTGAAGATAATAAAACTGGATATGTAAATTATGGTAGCGTCGGAAAAATTGGAAGAACTATACTAACAAATAAAATTGGACAACTTATACATTTTGATAATAAAGATGTTACTGTTAAATATATAGGAACATTCATAGAAGATGTAAAATACGGAGATGAAGGAGATATAATTGACACTAGTCTTAGTTATAGGAATTTTAGTGGTTTAATTAAATATAATCGTGTTCAAATAACAGCAGCAGAAGCAGGTCAAATAGAAATAAATTTATCTCAACAACTTATCGATGAGCCATATTACATAACTGTATGTCCACTTTATGATGTCGAAATAAAAGGAACAAAAACATATAATGTTACGCGTGTAAATGCTTTTACTGTATTTAATGCACTAATAGAAGGTCTTAGTGGAGAAAATGGATATGTAGTAGACGCGCAGATATTTCCTTATTGTCCAGAATTAGATAATGTAGACAATGAATTTCGCGGTATACCATTTTTTAGAATTAGGTCTAATACATATAGTTTTACAACAAAAACACAATTACTTCCATATAAAGATGTAAAAAAAGAATATATACAAAGAGAATATTCTATAATAGCTCCAGACCAAAGTAGTAAATTTACTTTTCAATTCTATGATTATTATACAGGTATAACAAGTCAAGAGGGTACAGACAAAAACACGTATTCTGCAAATATAACAATAAAAGTTTCATTAAAACCATTTAATATTGTTACGGCTGCAGTAATTAATCCAGATATAAATTCACTTGTAGGTCAAACATACGTATCTGATTTACGTGGATGTATGGCGAAAGGAAATGGATTTGAGTGCTCTTTAGCAAGTAATGCTTTTGAAACATATAAGCGTCAGAATTCAAATTTTCAATCTTTGTTTGATATAGACGTACAAGAACTACAAAAGCAACATAAAGTAGAACTTGCTAATGATATTGTTTCTACTGTAATGAATACAGCAGCTGGCACAATGTATGGCGCTGTAGCAGGTAAGGCAGCTGCCGATACAAGTATATTTGGTATAAACATTACTGGAGCTGCAGGAGCTGTTGCTGGTGGTGTAGCAGGCGGAGCAACTGTTGGTGCTGCAATGACAGCTCAAACTGTACTAAACGAAGGACTTAGGGACTATGAAGAGAAAATTCAAAAACAGAGATTTGACTTAAATATAGGTACTATAAAGAATTTGCCAAATTCTGTAAATAGAATAAGTAGTTTTAATGAAATTATAATGCGCGACTTTTGGTATGTTATAGAAACTTATGATTGTAGTGACGCAGAGGGAATTATAGTAGATAATTTTATTAAACAATATTCTTATTTAATCGGAATTATAGGAAATATACTTGATTTTGTAAATGGACAAGGTAGCTTTATTAGGTCAACTTTAATAAGAAGTCCATTTGCTCCAAATCTCGCAGTTCTAGCAAGTAATGATTTAACAGGAGGTATTTATTATTATGAACAGATTTAATATTGGCAATACTGTAGCTAATGCTTCACAAGTACTAGCTGTAGGAACAGTTAAATATTCTACATTAAAACGTGGAGATGCAGCTTCTGCACTTAGAAATCCTAATATGTCTAATGGCGGAATTAAAAAACATATGAATGAAGAATATACAAGAACAAAACCAGAACCTTCAAATGAGGAAAATAAAAATAATCAAAACTCACCTGCTGGAACTGCAGCTATATATAATGAAGGTCTTGAAGGTGAAGTATCTGATGCTCCATTTGGATATCTTTATGGAACGGAATATGATGATATTGATTTAAAGTTTCATAGCGATGTAGATTATTTAAATCAAATAAAACAACTTGAAGAAAAACATAATAAATTGTCTACAGATGTAAGAAATTATTATGTAGGTGGAGGTAAATAAAATGGGAGCAAAGATGTATGACAGTAGTCCATATAATCAAGCTGGACTTCCTATGTCTAGCAATGTAAAAAAATATTCTAATGCAGTTGACCAGAATGGAAACGTAGTTACCGCAAAAGCAAGTAAATACAATCTAGATTACGATAGTTTGTATATCATAATGCGGGAACAAAATAGAATAGAAACACTTGAGAGATATCAATGGGTTAATCTTCCGTTTGGTATAACTGCAGATATAATAGAAAGACTTTTGTATTATCGTGGTAGAGGAATACTTTATTTTAACGATAAAGTTGGTAAATTTCAATTTCTTCCATATGCACTTAACGATGTTATAGATGAATATGGTAGATATACTAGATGTAATACTCTTCCATTTACGGGTGTAGATGAAACTAAGGACAAAAAAAAGAAAAAGCCTGTGCAAGCCGTATATCAAAACCTTGAAATAGTATATGACTTGCCATATACAGAAGAGGCTATGTCCGAAAAAGAATTTGTCAAGCGTATGACATCTAAACCTGTAGGTATAATTCTTAATGATAGCTCAATTGGCGTTAGTCAACAACCTACAATTCGATATAATTACGTTGAACCTGTATTAAGAATGATGGCTACACTTATGCAGATAATAAATACTGCTATGTACGGTGCAGCTGACCATAATCTATTACAAGTTGAAAACGAAGGCGAATATGATAGTATAAAACAGCAAATTGATGCAATTAATGAAAATATACTAAAAGGTAGAAGATTTACTCCTATAACAGCCAATCTTCCAATAACACCGTTAAAAACAAGCAATACTGCTGATTTAGAAGGACTATTTGGAACGTTTAATTCATTGTCAAATTTCTTAAAGTCTATTACGGGAATATCCAATGCAGGTGTATTTGATAAAAAAGCTCATTTGCTACAAGAAGAACAAATGCTAAATGGGTCTAACAGTGATGATATTTATTATAATGGACTTAGAATGAGACAAGAGTTCTGTCTCCTTGTTCAAGCGTATTATAAATATCCTGTTTGGTGTTATAGTAAGCGTGGAAATGACGTACCACAAGGAATAGGAGTACAAGATGACGGAACAGAAGAAACACCTGTTCAAAATAATAATAATAATAATCAAGGAGGTAACGATAATGGAAGGGCGTGAATTTGATACTAGATTGTTTTTAAATATCTTTCCAGATTATGAAACATTTAAAAAATGGTATAAATCATTGCCGTTGTCATCAGGCGATAATGACTGTCCATTAGAAAAAACATTTGCACTTATAAAATATGAATATGACGATTGTCACGTTGCTTTTAGTGTAGAGGGTTTTAAACAACATTTCGCAATTGACTTGTATTCATATTATCGAGAATTTGAGGGTACAACAAAACGTATAGACCAACTTATGTCACTTACAGATGAGGATGTCTCTATTGACGGTATTAACGTTATGAATATGGCTCAAATTCCAGAAGAGGAAAGCTCAACAGACGTTGAAACAGTTAATTTTATAACATCTCAACAAAAAAGCAAGATGATAAAAGGAAAAACACAAATAGCAAGAGAACAATTGTCAAATCAACGTGCATATACTGTACAAAAATTTCTTAAACGCTTTGCGCATTTATTTATTAAAATAATATCTCCGTCTTATACATTCGTTGTAGAAGAGGACGATGAGGAGTAAAATATGGGACTTAAAGATATAATATTAATTGTAGCACCAGCAATAGCATCTATAATGGCTAGTGTAGTAATACCTACTATAGTAAGTAAGATTATTATAAAGATATTTAATAAACACGCCGAAAAAGTAGAACCTACTGAACAATTAAAGGAAGTACAAAAAGAACTTCAAGCAATAAAAAAAGAGATATTAGAAATGAGAGGTAAACGTAAATGAAAAAAAAATATATATGGGCACTTGTATTTGGAATATTTATACTTATTGTTCCTACTGCTATATATCTTGGTTTTCTTATACCAAAACTTTCTGAAAGATATAATATCCTAATGGCTAGTGCGGGTACAATAGGTGGCGGAGCATTTTATGGAGCAACTTTAATTCCTGAGAAGTTAAAATATGGAAAACTACTTAAAACAGCCGTAAATTCATACACTCTTATGTGTTTAATATGGATAGTGCAAGATTTTTTGCCACAAATATTGGGTTGTATAGCTGTATTTGTAACTAGTTTTATAATATTTAGAGTATTACTGGGAGTGTATAGAGATGGAAGAAGAAAACAAGAAAACACTGAACTTGCAACAGAGGTCGCACGCAGTATTACTGAAGCTATTAAATAATATAGGTATCGTAGGAACAGTACTTACGGCTATGGCAGATATAATATTTATAACTATTATAGTCGTAGGTATCAATATAAAAGTAGAACCTAAAGCAAATATAATATATTCAGTAATAAATGGATGTATAGGAGTTATGATAAATATATTACTTAGATATCAAGGTAAACATTATGCAGAACTTGAGAATGAAGAACTATGTAAATTATATCATAATAAAAAGATTAAAGAAGCAAAGCATCCTATACCAATAGAATTATGGGAAGTATTTTGTGCATTTAAGGATATATTTACTAAAGGTTGCACTACTACATTTACGATATTTGGGTTGATATATATATCAGTGGAGGGTAGCAAAAATCCAATACAAATACTTATAACAATAGGAACACTAATATTATTTATTTGTTTTGGATTGATAAATATGAATTCTGCTTATTGCAGATTTTATAACAAACAAATTCCTTATATGGAATTAAAAATAAAAGAAAGGAGTGAAAAAGAAAATGGCATTATTTAAAGACGGGAAAGTGTATCGCACTTATCAAGAACAGGTAGAACATCTTACCGAGGTTCACAGAGAACAACTCAAAATAAATGAATCTGTAGAAAAACAATTTAGCAATGTTTCAAAACAAATATCTGATGTTAATGTAGCTGCAAATCAAGGAGGATATAATCTTGTACGTTTCTCATTTGGTAGACAAGGTGAATATTATAAACTTACAAACGATAGTTTAACTGTAAAAGCAGATGACTTCGAAATGGAAATAGGAGATTACATTGAAATAAGTTCTAAAAATGATGAAGATATTCCTGCTTATGGTTATGCTGAAACATCAGAACTTGTAAATATAGCATATAGTGGCGATTTTATGTCAAAATATCCTATATTATATGTAATAAATGTAACCAAAAATAAAGAAACTGAACTTAAATCACCTGCATATACTAATTTCTTCGGCTCATCTCTTTTAGACTATGACGCAAATGACTGTCCGAGACAAGTTTTTTATGTAATTGATGACCTTACATATGGCGGAGTTAGAACTCAATATGTATCTTTTGACCTTAATAGAGACGGAAAATATAATTTTGTATTTATAGGGGTTAATAAACAAGGTAAAGACGGAGCAGATGTGTATGCAGTATCTACAGCTGAGATGATTGACGCACTTAAGCCTATTTTAAAAATAGATGATAGTATAATATGTTCTAAAGAGAATATACTAAATAGTAATAAAATAGGTGATGTGTTTACTGTTAAAAGTATAGTAAATGGCGACCCTTCGTTTGAAGTAAATGGAAATATTAGAGGTCCACAAGGAGCAAAAGGAGAAACAGGCGAAAAAGGTCTTACAGGTGATAAAGGAGAAACTGGCGAAACGGGTCCTACAGGTCCCGAAGGTAAACAAGGTCCACAAGGAATTCCGGGAACACAAGGTCTTTCAATACATACAGGTGTATTAAATAGTCCATCTGAACTTCCTACTTTTAGCGAAGCTAAAGTAAATGACGCTTATAGAGTTATAAATACATCAGGTCAAATTGTTTCATACGACCTTTACTTCAAAGCAGTTGATGGTTCTGATTGGGATATTCAACCTAATTGGGGTGGTATAAAAGGCGATAAAGGAGAACAAGGTGATGTAGGTCCACAAGGTCCTACTGGTCCTAGAGGTCCTGAAGGTCCAGAAGGTCCTGCTGGTCCTGAAGGTCCTACTGGTCCTGCTGGTAAAGATGGTCAAAGTGGCAAAGATGCTCCTGCTGTAGTTTTTGGTAAATCAACTGTAACTGTGTCTAGTGAAGGTGAACCTGCGTTTGATATGACTGTAAACAAACAAGGTGATACTTATATACCTGATGTAAAGATAACTATACCACCAGGACCTGCTGGTCCTCAAGGTGCTAGGGGAGAACAAGGTCCTACTGGTCCTACTGGTCCTGAAGGTCCTGCTGGTCCTACTGGTCCTACTGGTCCTACTGGTCCTGAAGGTCCTACTGGTCC
>CANQQR010000043.1 GCA_947626035.1 uncultured Bacilli bacterium
ATAACATAAAAAAATTAATATTCAATGTTATTCCATACGAATATTAATTTTTACTAATTTTTATGCGGTTGCCCTAGCTAATTTGCACTGCATATTGTTTTAGTTTTGTATCTTATTATAGAAGATCCTACTCTTCTTCCTATTTCAAATATTGAAGTTATTCCTTTTATTAGGTAGTTTAGTAAGGAGGCGCTGAAACTTACACCTCCATATATTTCTTTTAATTCACTTTCTTTCACGTTTTCACTCTCCTTTTATTTTCCGCATTTTATTGGGTTTACTAGTCCTTCTATTAGTCCTAGGACAAAACTTACAGCACCGCCTATTATTGTCCAAAATCCCCAGGAGGCGCCACCTACCACGCTTATTAATTCTGTTTTACTCATAACTTCTCCTTTCAATGTTATATTTAGTTTTAAAATTATTCTTTATTTCATTTTTGTGTGAAATGTAAATTATAGTTTTGTCTTTGTAGTTTTTAAGTATGTTTTTTATAATTTTTTGTTCTAGGTTTAAGTCTACTTCACTTAGTGCTTCGTCTATTATTAGATAGTTAAAGTTATTAAGTAAAGCCCTAGCAAGAATAATTCTTTGTCTTTCGCCACCACTTAAATTAAATCCACTTTGTTCAATTAATGATTCGTCTTTAAAAGATTTTTTATTTTTAACTTCATTTAGATAGCATATGTTTAGTATTTTGTTATATTCATTTTCAGTTATGTTTCTGTTTAGTATTATGTTATTTTTAAATGTGTCTTTAAATAGTTGTTCATTTTGTCCTATGTACGTAATAGAATTTTGTATTATAGATGTATCTATTTTTTCTAGTGGGGTGTTGTTTATTAATATTTTTCCTTTATAGTTTTTTAGATATTTTAGTATTAGTTTTACAAGAGTTGATTTACCACTTCCACTTTTTCCTGTTAGTATTATTTTACTTTTATATGGCACGGTTAAGTTTATTTTGTTTAGTATTAATATACTTCCATAACTGTAACTTACATTTTTTATTTTTATGGAACCTTTTATTTGTTTATCTATTTGTTTAGTTATTTCGTTATGTATAAATAAACTGTTTACTCTTCCAATGTTTTGATTTGTAAAATATATTTCTAAGTCTTTATCTAATATGGATTTTATTATGCTTATAAAGTAAGTAGATAGCATGTATAAAAGTATTAGTTCACTCATTGTTATTTTGTTTTTTAAGACAAATATGTAAGCAAGTAATAAATAAATTATAAAGAATATGTCATATGTTAAATTTTTTAATAAGTGTTCTAAATTAAAGGTATTATTTAGTTTTTTTGATAGTTTATTTATTTTGTCATATTCGTTTATTAATTTGTTTATTTTTATATTTTTTATGTTTAGGTTATTAATACTTTCTACATTATCAATACTTTCAGTTAGTATTTCGTTATAGTAGCCTTTCATTTCTTGTAGTTCTTTTACTTTTGTTTTTAGTATTTTACTATAGAATTTTACTATTAATAGATAGATAAATATTATTATTACGTTTATTAGTGTTAGGTATTTATTTGTTATGGACATTATTATAAATGAAACTATTATAAATAAAATATCAACAAATGTGTTTAACATAAAGTTAGATAGTAAATCTTTTATGTTATTTAAGTCATTAATTCTTGATACTACTTCACCGGTAGATTTATTTTTATAGTAACTATAGGGAAGATTAAATAAATTTTTTAAAGTTTCAATAGTTATGTTGTTTTCTATTATGTAGTTTATTTTTATTAGTAGTTTGTTTCTTAAGTAATATAGTGCATTTTTTATTATGATTAGTGACAAAAAAGTGATTATGTATTTTTGTATTATATTGGTATTTAGTTTTTTATCTAGTATTATTTTTATTAGAAAATAGTCAGATAAACAGAATATAAATGATAACATACTTAGTAAAGATAGTTTTAAAATCATAAGTTTATTTTTTTGTAGAGTTTTTAGTATAATTTTTAATATTTTGTTTTCATTTTTTATTTTTGGTAATTCTTTTGTTTTTTTGAACATTATTATTACGTTTAGGTATATTTGTTCAAATTCTTTAAAGCTTATGTTTTTTAGGCCTATGCTTGGGTCCATTATTAATATTTTACTTTTTTTGTTATTTATTTTATATATTACTATAAAATGGTACATGTTACTTTTTTTTACATGTGCGAGGAGCGGGATGGTGTTTAGGTTTATTAATGATTCAAATGATAGTTTATATGCTTTTGATTCAAGACCTATTTCTTTGGCTCCGTTCATTAGGTCGAAAGCATTTGTACCATTTTTTGTCGTGTTTATGAGTTTTCTTATTGTTTCTAGATCTAAGTTACCATTATAATACCTGATAATTGATAAAAGTGAGGCAGCTGCACAGTCATTTTTATCTTCTTGTAAAACTATTAACTTTTTGTTCATTTTTCTTCCCTCTAATTATTTATACGACAGAGGGGCTTTAAAACTCTTTTTTATTTTTTATTTTACATATTAGTTTACATTTCTATTTTTTTATAAAGTAGTTTTTGTATTGTTTTATTTTAGATAGGTATAGTTTTATTATTAGTAATATTCTTTTTATTCCTAAGTCTTTTTCATATATTAGAGTGTGATAGTTCTTTTTTGATTTGATTAAATCTTTTATTTTTCTTTTTATTGTTTTGTTTTTTATGTATTTTTTTGCTACGTATTCTGGTACGTTTAGCCAGAGTATTTCATTTTTTATGTATGTTACTTTTTTTGTTACTACGTTTAGTATTAAGTCTTCATATATTAAGTTTGCTAAAGAGATACCAGCACATTCACAGTAAAATGAACTTCTTCCTTGTCTATAGTTCATTTCAAATACGTAATATTCTTTTCTTGTTTCATCATATTTTATGTCGAAGTTAGAGAAGCCTTTATATTTTATGCTTTCTAAAAATTGTTTTATGCTTTCTAAGATTTTGTTAAATCCTGTTACCGATATTATTACAGCATAATTACCAAGGGTTTTTGGTGCATATTCTTCTAGTACTGCTCGGCCTAGAGACATCATTACTACTACACCTAGTCTATTACTATAACAGTTTACTACTATGTTACATGTGTCGTCTCCTTTTATAAATTCTTGAACTATTAGGGTGTCTTTATAGTTAGAGGTTCCTATGTTTGTTACTACTTTTTCTAGTTCTTCTTTGTTTTTTATTATAAATACTTTCTTTTTATCTTTAAATTCTGCTTTTAAGTAATCTAAAGAGTTAGAGTTATTAGGTTTTAGTACAAGTGGGTAATTGTATGTTATGTTTTTTGTTATGTTTTGTCTTTCTGAATATTTAAAGTAATTAGTTTTAGGGTATTTTAGGTTATATTCTTCACATAGTTTATAAAATTTGTCTTTTGTTATAAATTTTTGTAGTGTGGTATATTCTATGAATTTATTTTCATATATTGTTTCTAGTTTGTTTTTGTTTTTTACGCATATTTCCATGTATGAGTCTGAACATGGCACGAGGGCTAGTTTTTTGTATTTTTGTTTTAAGTTTGTTCCTATTTTTATTAATGTATTTATACATATTTCTGGGTTATCAAAGTTTTCTATTACTTTTATATTAATTATTTCACTAAATGTGCATGCTTTTAGTAAACGTGAGCATAATAATAATGGTTTTGATTTAAATTTTTCATAGTAACTTCTAGATATACCATAAGCATTTTCATCACTTCCAAGTATTACAAATAAAAACTCATCTTTCACATATATCCCCCTTTTTATAAGAAAATACTTGAATATTTTTGAGTTTTATAGTATACTTAAAAAGTATTTGATGTATGGCTCCGTAGCTCAGCAGGATAGAGCAACGGCCTTCTAAGCCGTCGGTCGGACGTTCGAATCGTCTCGGAGTCGCCACTTATGTAATTAACTCTTTTTATAAAGAGTTTTTTTATTGTTTGAATGTTAAGATTTCTTTATCATCTACGTAGAACATTACTTTTTCTACATCATAGTTTTCAAGTATACTCATACCTATAGTATAAACAACTTCTTCTAAAATGTTCTCATTGTAGATGGATTCAAAGATTTTATCGTTAAATGTTAAGCTAACTGCATCTTCTAGTATTTCGTATTTTTTTAGTTCTGCATTACTGCTTAGGTAACTACTTAAGTTACTTTGGTATAGTACACTGCTTTTTAGTTCGTTTACGATTATGTTTATTTTTTCTTCGTTTGTGTTATTTATTTTTGTTACTGGAACGTAATAAGTAGAACCGTCATATTCGCCTATGTAGTAAATGGTTGTTTTTGTTAAGTCATATAGGTTATTTATGTCATAGTTTTTGTTTATTCCATATGTTCTATCTAGTATGTTTGGCAGTAGTGTGTTAGAGTTTGGAAGTCTTTCTAGGTTTTTTCCTTCGACTTTTATTATTACTTTGTTTATTTCTTTTTCACTTGTTAGGGTATAGATTATGCTGCTTATTAGTTTTTCTTCTAGTAGTTTACTTATATTTAGTAGTTCTTTTGAAAAGTCTACTGTGCATGTGTCGTTTTCTATTTTTATGTTTAGTATTTTAGTGTTTTTTGGTATGATGGGTTTAAATCCATCTTTTATTTCGTCTTTTGTTTCATTATTAATAGTTATTAGTTCTAGTTTTTTTCTTAGTATGTTTTCTAAGTCTTTTTCTTCTATTATTGCTTCTACTTCGCTTACGTAGTTGTTTTGATCTAGTAAGTATATTGTTTCTAATGCACTTTCGTCTACATATTCAATTTTTTTATCATTAGTTACGTCAGTACTTAGAGGAAATAGATATATTAGTAAGACTACTAGTAATGCACTTGTGGTAACCGCGAATTTTCTTATTCCCATTTTTTTTAGCATATTCACACTTCCTTAGTTAAGTATATTATTTTTTATTAAAAAAAATGACTAACATGAGTCATTTTCTATTTTTATTTCTCCTAATTTTATTAGTTCTATTACTGCTCCTGTTCTTGATGTTACTTCTAGTTTTTGCATTGCATTTGATATATGATTTCTTACTGTTTTTTCACTTATTTTTAGTTTTTCACTTATTTCTTTTGTTGTTTTGTTTTTTACTAATAGGGAGAAAACCTCTTTTTCTCTAAGAGTTAGTATACTATTTTTCATTTACACCACCTAATTCATAACTATACTATATTGTATTTTATGAACTAGTAAAATTAGTGTGTATTATTAGTTACTCAAATTCTACTGTTATGTACATTTTTTCTTCATATTCTTCTTGTATGCTTCTCATTATGTTGTTTGCTAAGGCTGCATCGTGTTCTTTTGAGTTTATTACTACTTTTATGTTGTCTTTATTTATTTCTATGAAACTTTTTATTCCAAAATCTTCTTCTATTTTTGTTTCTAGTTCTTCTTCTTTACCGATGTTTAGATTTAGTAGTTTTAGTTCTTCAAATGCTTGATTTTTTTCTTCTTTTGTTGATTCGTTGTTTGTTAAGATTTGTTCTAGTTTGTCTTTTTCAAGTGAGATTTCTTCGTCTCTATTTGCACGCATGGCGATTAGGATGTCTCCTTCGCTTACTTGGACGTTTGTTTCTTTTACTAATTCTTCACTACTTACTTTTGTGCTTAGTAAGTCATTGGGCATTGTTACATAGTATACACCTAGTACTAAAACTAAACTTAAAAGGGTTAAAAACCACATACTTTGTTTATTTATCACTTTTATCACCTTTAGTAAGTTATATGTGTGATGGTTTTAAAGTATGTATTAAAATGTTTTAGTTAGTGTCTTTTTTGTATGTACGTTTTGTTCCTATTTCTACAAAGTCAGAAAGTCCATAGACAAAAGCGTTTTCTGGATTGCTTTCATATAGTTTTATTAGTTCTTCATGTGGTAATTTTTTAGGGAATATTATAAGGTTTCCATTTGTTATGTTTATGTAGTATAAAGTGTAGGTTTTGTTTAGTTTTTTTATGATGTAACCTTTTGTAGATAATGAGTTTACGTGGAATAATAGTTCACTTATATTAGTGTATAGGTTATAAGACATTATAAATTCTCCGTCTTCTCCTAGGTAATTTATTAATTTTTCTTTTAATGTTGTTGTGAGTGCTTTTACACGTTCCTCGTCTTCGTCTATTTCTTCTTCATAGTCTTCTTCTTCGTCTATATAGGTTTCGTCTAGGTCTTCTTCTAAAAAGTCTAAGTCTTCTTCGACTTCTTCAGATTCGCCTAGTTCATCAAATGTACCATCAAATAAGTAGTTTTCTAAGTCTGTTATTTTAAATGGAACTGCAAATAGGATTTGATTACCAAAATATAAATCGTCCATTGTGTCTAGAGATGTTTGAATTTTTTTGTTGTTTAGATATTCGCAATTTTTTTTGAAATTTAATCTAAGAGTTCTTGCTTCTTCTATAGGTACACCAAAGAAATCACTAAAGTCTCTGTCTTTTGTTTTAGCGATGTTAGGAATTTTTATAGGACGCATATTTTTATCAAATTCATAAAAATCACAGTTATAAGATAAGTAGAAGTCTTTTTCGTCAGTTGTGAATGTTGTTACTTTGCATGATGTTTTGTTTTTACTTATAGTTACTTCTATTACTATATCGTGATATATTCCATTTATTTTTTTTGATACTATAAAATTAACTTGGTAACCATCATAGTTACTAAGTGAAAAACAGACTTCGTCTCCATCTATAGTTTCAAAACTAAATATTAGTTTTGTGTCTTTGTCTATTGGTGTTATTTCTTCATGTTTTTCTATTCCATTTATTTTTTTGTATATTGTTTCGTTAAGTTCTAAGTCTACATTTGTGTTGTTTTTTGTTAGTTTTATAAATTCTAATTTTAATTTTTGTAGTACTGTGTTTTCTCTTAGGTGTTTTGGTAAATTTTTAAATATTTCATTTATTATTTCTTTTATGTTCATAATAATTAACCCTCCATTTAAAGTATATTATAACACAATATTTTAGAAAGAAAATAAAAACTTAAGTATATACTTAAGCTCTACTAGAATATTTTCCGTCTGAAGTTGTTACTATTACTTCTTCGCCAGTTTCTATAAATAATGGTACTTTTATTACGTAGCCAGTTTCAAGTGTTGCATCTTTTTGTGCTCCACTTGTTGTATTACCTTTTACTGCTTGTTCGGTATCTACTACTTTGTAACTGATTTTTTCTGGAAGTGATATTCCTATTATTTCTCCATTAAAGCTCATTATTTCAACTACTAAATCTTCTTTTAAAAATTTGATATAGTCTTCTAACATACTTTTGTTAAGTTCTATTTGTTCGTATGTTGTTGTGTCCATAAATACATAGTTATCTCCAGAATTATATAGGTATGAAAGTGCTTTCTTTTCCACTTGGGCTTTTTCTATTTTTATACCAGCACTGAAAGTTATTTCTTGAGTGTTTCCTGTTCTTAGGTTTTTTAGTTTTGTTCTTACGAAAGCACTACCTTTACCAGGTTTTACATGTTGAAATTCTACAACTTGGTATATGTTACCTTCATAACTTATTGTCATTCCGTTTTTTATATCATTAACATTTATCATTATTAATCAGCCTTTCTTTCTTTATGAGTTGTTGTTTTGTTACATCTAGGACAATGTTTTTTTATTTCGATTTTACCTTCAGTATTTTTTTTGTTTTTGCTTGTTAGGTAGTTTATTTCTTTACAAACTGTACATTGTAAAGCGATTCCTTCACGATTTTCTTTTTTAGCCATTTTTTGCACCTCCCTTAAATCTAGGTGTATTATACCATATTAATTATATTTTTTGTATATTTTTTTTAGATTTTCATATTATTTTAGTGGAGGCGGTTTATGAATAAAAATTTAATTAAAAATTATGCTATGAATTTAAAGGAAGAGGATGTTATTAATTTTGCTAATAAGGAGGGTGTTAGTGTTAGTTTTGAAGAAGCTAGTTTATTTTTAGATACTATTAAGAATAATGCAGATTATATTTTGGATGGACATGCTTTGGAGGTTATTGAATCTAAAAGGGATTCTATTAGTGAAAGTGCTTATAATAAGTTATTAGAGCTATATGATAAATATAAAAAGTTTATAGATTAATGTAATCTACAAACTCTTCTTTTCTTATCATTTCTATTTCTTTTTTGTATGGAGCCCAGGCGTCTTTTTCGTTTCTGTTTATCCATGGTGTTTCTAGTATTTTAGGAATGTTGTCTAGTTTAGGGTTATATATAACTTTTATTAGTTTTTCAAATCCGATTTTACCGTAGCCAATATTAGCATGTCTATCTTTGTGACTTCCTACTTCGTTATATGAGTCGTTTATGTGAATGCATTTTATTTTGTTTATTCCTATTTTTTTATCAAATTCTTCTAAGAAGTTATCTATGTCTTTTAGGTCTACACCTGAATCGTTCATGTGACATGTGTCTAGGCAGACAAATACTTTGTCTTTTACGTTTTTATCTAGTTTGTTTATTATTTCTTCTAAGTCATTTATACTAGAGCCTACTTCTGTCCCTTTTCCACTCATATATTCAAGTAGTAGTTCTACCCCATCTATGTCTTTTAAGGCTATATTTAGGCCATTTGCTATGTTTTCTATTCCTAAGGTTCTATTTAGAGTTGTGTAACTACCTGGATGAAGTACCATTTTTCTTATGTCTAATTCTATGCATCTTTTTAGTTCTTGTTTTAGAAAGTTTATGTAAAAATTGTATTTGTCTTTGTCAGTGTTATTAGCTAGGTTTATTATGAATGGAGCGTGTACGATACAGTTATTTTTGTCTATGTTGTTTTCTTTCATTAATTCATGTGCTTTTTTAGTTAGTTCTTCATTTATTGGAAACCTTAGTGTGCTTTGGTTACTTCCAGTGTAAAACATGAATGCATTTGACCCATATGACAAACTTTCTTCTACTACACCTAGTAATTGTTTATCTTTTAAAAAACTTGTATGACTTCCTATATAAAGCATAAATACCTCACTTTCCCTTAAATTATAGCAAATTTTGATTGACTAAACTAGTATTTTATGGTAAATTAATAGGGAAGTTTAAGGAGGCAACTAATAATGGCTAAAAATGTATCAAATAGAAAGAATATGAGTGGAAATAATAGGCCTTTTTCTTTAAAGGCTACTAGAAAGACTCAAAAGGTTAATTTACAAACTATTAAGATAGACGGAAAAAAAGTTAGAATGACAGCTAAAGAAATAAGAAGTTTAGAAAAATAATTACTCCATTGTTAGTGGAGTTTTATTTTTTTGTTGTTGACAAACAATAGTTTTTGTTTTATAGTTTTATTTATGGAGGGTTTGTTATGGATTATGTTTGTGAAGATTTATTTTCTTTGGAGGTACATGAAGAGGTTTATGATAATTATGGAAATGTGAGTCATGTTAGGTTAGATTCTGATATTTTGTATAATGATAAGGAAACATCTATTAGCAAACTTATGAAAAGATATTCTACTCTTTTTGTTGGTAAGTGTTTTTCTATTAAGGAAAGTGGACAAAGTATTAATGTTGGTAAGGATTTCCCTGGAGAGTTTGCATATTCTAAGAGTTCTCTTGTTCTTTCTAAGAGTAAGAAACTTATTAAGGGTAAATTACTTAATAATATAGATGAGATTATTTTAAATGCTACAAATAGGATGTATAGTAATGATCATAAGCCTAAGCATGTGAGGGATGCTAAGTATGGTTTTTATAAGTATGATACTAGTTTTTCACTTTATTTTGGTTTGGAGGAAAGGTTTTATACTGGTAAGATTGTGATTAGGAATGATGAGGATGGGAAAAAGTATTTGTATGCTATTGCTTTCCAAAAACAATAATAAAAAACAAGTTTTTTAAAAAAAGGCAATAAGCCCCTTACCCCATAGAA
>CANQQR010000044.1 GCA_947626035.1 uncultured Bacilli bacterium
CTCTTTGGACGGAAATTATAATAAACTAACACTTTTTATTTTGCAATAGTTTTTGATTTAAAACTAAAGACTTTTCGGCAGAAATTTGGTACAATAATAACAATAGGAGGCTAATAATGAAAGAAGAAATTGAAAAAAAATTAATTGAAAAAACTGCTAACGTATTAAAAGTAGACCCATCTACTTTATCAGGTAGTACAAATATTAAAACAGACATTGACCTAAAAAGTTTAGAAATGGTAGGAATTATTTCTGAATTTGAAGAAGAATATGACTGCTATATTAAATACACTGAATTAATGCACGCTAATACTATCGGCGAAGCAGCAGAAATTATTGCTAAACAAATTGAAGGCTAATTTTAAATAAAAAAGAATAGAAAGAAGGTTATAAAGTGAAAGAAGAAAAAAAGCCAATTGAAAATGAATTATCTTTACCTAAAGAAATGCCTAAAAGGGATGAAAAAATAGTTAACATAACATACCCTGATGGCTCAAATTGTGATGTAATATTTACAAAAATGACTGAACCAATACCAAAAGAAAAATTTGCTAAAGTTCCAAGAGAAGAAGCAATGAATTATTGTATTGAAGTACCAGTAAATACAACAGAATATTTTGTTGATGATGAAAAAAGAGTAATATGTCTTCAAGATAGACCAGTTAAAATGCGTGATGGGGTAACTATCTATGCTGATATCTATATTCCCGCTAGTGCCCTAAAAACACCGGTTCCACTTATAATTAGTTGGTCTTTTTTCGGAAAACAACCATGGCATCAACCAGTACAAATTTTTAGACCAATGGGCGTACCAACAGGAGCTGTATCAAATGTATGCAAATTCGAATCAGCAGACCCACTTTTTTGGTGCTATCAAGGCTATGCAGTTGCTAACGTAGACCCAAGAGGAATTGGAAACAGTGAAGGAGACCAACAACAATTTGGTACACAAGAAGGAAGAGACGGCTATGACTTTATCGAATGGGCTGCAAAAGAAAAATGGTGTAATGGTAAAATAGCCTTATTTGGTAACTCTGGTGTTGCAATGTGTCAATGGCGTATAGCCGCAGAATGTCCTCCACATCTAGTTTGCATAGCGCCTTGGGAAGCAACAGGAGACCAATACCGTGAAAGCATAATGGAAGGTGGTATACCAGGTTTCTTTGGAGGCTCAATAGTTACTGCTGCACAAGGAAAAGGTTACATAGATAACACATTAGCTATGGCAAAAAAAGAGCCATATGTAACAAGCCCATACTGGCAAGACAAAATCCCACATTATGAAAAAATAAACATTCCTGTCTATACAACTTGTAACTGGAACCATTTCCATTTAAGAGGCTCATGGGAAGGCTTCAAAAACATAAAATCAAAGAAAAAATGGATGCGCTGTCACCAAGTATTTGAATGGCCTGACACATATAACTCAAAATGGTTACAAGATTTAAAATTATTCTTTGACCGTTACTTAAAAGGCATCTATAATGGATGGGAACTAACACCAAAAATAAGAATGGAAGTAATGGACGCATACGAATACCCTTATCAAACTAACCGTCCAGAAAACGAATGGCCTCTTGCTAGAACAGTCTATAAAAAATTATACCTAAATGCAAGTACTCATAAATTAGGCGATGCTCCAGTAAAAAATACAAGCAGTGTAAGTTATGATGGAGAAACAGGCCTAACAACTTTTGAATATACATTTAGAAAAGACACAGAACTAACTGGCTATATGAAACTAAGAATGTATGTAGAAGCAAAAGGACATGATGATATGGACCTATTTATAACAATAAAAAAATTATCTACAAAAGGCGAAGAATTACCAGTAACTATTTTTGGTTCAGAAAGGCATCCTGGTGCATGGGGTAAACTAAGAGTTTCAGCAAGACACCTAGACGAAGAAAAGTCAACAGAATATCAACCAGTTCATACTCATGATAGAACAGAAAAATTAAAACCTGGAGAAATCGTACCAGTAGATATAGAAATTTGGCCAATATCAAGAATATGGCACAAAGGACAAAAATTACAATTACAAATCGCAGGTAGATACATTCGTGACGAATGGTTTGAACCTCTTGTATGGTTCCCTGATAATAAAGGCGAACACGTAATTCATACTGGTGGCAAATATGAATCATATTTATTAGTTCCAGTAATTCCACCAAGATATGAAGATGGAGACTACATTTGTAGATAGGGGTAATTATGAATTTAATAGAAAATTTAAAAGTTAAAGCTAAGGCTAACCCAGGTAGGGTAGCCTTTCCTGAAGCTAATGATATCAAAATGCTAAAAGCAATAGACGAAGTATCAAGAGAAAAATACTGTGACGTAGTAATAGTAGGCCACATAGACGAAGTAAAATCATTATGTAAAGAAAATAAAATAGATGACAGAACCTGGGAATATATTGATACAACAAATGAAGAATATAAAGAAAAAATACTACAAAAATACCTACAATTACCTAACTTAGTCTATGGCGAAAAATCATTAAGAAGAAGAATGAATGACCCATTATATCTAGCATTCATGATGGAAGCAATAGACGAAGTTGATGTAACTTTCGCAGGCATAACAAGCGCAACAGGAGACATAATTTTAGCAGCTCAAACCATAGTTGGTTTAAATAACGAACTAGAAGTAGCTTCCTCTGTAGGTATAGCTGAACTTCCTAATTATACTTTCTCTGACGGTGGCAATTTAATCGCTGTCGCTGACTGTGCTGTATGCACTAATCCTACTGCAAGCGAATTAGCCAGTATCGCTATAAACACTTGTGATACAATTCACTCTGTAACAGGATGGGAACCAAGATGCGCTCTTTTATCTTACTCAACTGACAGTTCTGGTAGCGGAGAATTAGTTGAAAAAGTAAAAACAGCAGTAAAACTTGCTCAAGAAAGAAGACCAGATTTAAAAATAGATGGAGAATTTCAATTAGACTCTGCAATAATACCAGAAATTGCACAAAAAAAAGTTAAAAGAGAAAGTGAAGTAGCTGGTAAAGCAAACATATTGATATTTCCAGACTTAAATGCTGGTAATATAGGTGTAAAACTAATTCAACAATTCGGAAAAGCCGATGCTTATGGACCATTACTACAAGGATTTAGAAAAATATGCAGTGACTGTTCCAGAAGTGCACCAGTATCAGAATTAGTTGGAAATATTCTATTCTCTATTGTAAGAGCAGGTGACCTAAAAAATGGAAAAAAATAAATTTAGAATTTTATCAATAAATCCAGGCTCAACCAGTACTAAAATAGGCTTATTTGATAACGAAGAATGCATATTTAAAGTTAACATAGAACATAATCAAGAAGTATTAAAAACATTTAAAGAAATAAAAGACCAAAGAGAATTCCGCCTTAACAATGTCTTAGAAACATTAAAAGAAAATAACATCGACATCGATTCCATTGACGCATTCTCAGGTCGTGGAGGTTCACTTGAATGTTGTGAAGGTGGAACATACGAAATAAATGAACTCATGTATAATGATGCAAAGTCAATGAGAATAGTTAAACACCCCTCAGCTCTAGGTATAGTTTTAGCTTATGAGCTCGCACATAAATATAACAAACAATGCTTCTGCGTAAATCCACCAGACGTTGACGAATTCATTTTAGAAGCTAGAATTACTGGAATTCCCGGAATATACCGAGAAAGTAGAATTCACGCATTAAATCAAAAAGAAATTGCAATCAGATATGCAAAAAAACAAAACTGTAAATATGAAGACTTAAACTTAATAATCTGTCATGCTGGAGGCGGAATTTCGGTTGCAGCTCATAACCATGGTAAAATGATAGACTGTAACGACATAGTAAACGGTGACGGCCCTATGGCGCCCAATAGAAGTGGTTTTATACCTGCAAAACCACTAGTAAACATGTGCTTTAGTGGTAAATACACTGAAGACGAAATAAAAGCATTAATAAGTAAAAACGGTGGTATACTAGCCCATCTAAAAACAGCTGACATTAGAGAAGTACTAGAAATGATTAAAAATGGTAACAAAAAAGCAAAAATAATCTATGACGCTATGATATATCAAATAGCAAAACAAATCGGTGCCATGTATGTAGCTTTAAAATGTAACTGCAGTGCTATAATCTTAACAGGTGGTATAGCTAACGACAATTACTACATAAAAAAACTAAATAAATACATAAAAAACCTATGTAAAATAGAAGTTATGCCAGGAGAATTTGAATTAGAAGCTCTAGCCTCAGGTGCTCTTAGAGTCTTAACAAAAAAAGAAAAAGTTAAAGAATATATTGGAAAACCAGTATTTAATGGTATAATTGGAGATTAATAATGAAAAGAAAAGATATAATTAAAGTATTATTACCTGGTATAGTAGTAGGATTTATTTTAGGCATAATTTTAGTATCAATCATAGGAGTCGATAAAGAAAATACTATTCCAAATTATATAGGTGGCGCAATGTGCTGCTTAGTACCAACATTTTTAAACTGCATAATAGTTTTATTTAACACTGCAAAAAATCTTAAAAGAAAAATATCTTTTAAAGAAGTTCTAACTAGAATATTACCTTATGTACTACTAGGCGGAATTATCGGTTTAATCGTAGTTGCGGTCATTGTAGAAAAAATAATCGGTATTGACCTAAGAAGCTTATCTATAGTAGTAACAGCAATATACGAATCAATATTAGGAGTAATAGTTTCCACAATATTCGCGTACATTGCACTAAAAAAATATACAAAAGATGTTAAATATACCAAAAGAAAATAAAAACACAAAAGAATGAACCTCTTCTAAAAAGATGTTTATTCTTTTTTCTTGCAATAATAAATACTAAAACATAACACTAAATCATATAATATAGCTAGAACTTAACACTAAAACAAAGATTTTATTTGACATTAAATATGACAAGTGGTATTATTAATTTGCTTGGGTTTTCTTAGGAAAACTTAAATATTATTATAAATACGATACACCAGGAAGTGTGTATGAGAAAGGAGTAATATGACAACTATAAATCAATTAGTTAGAAACAAAAGAGGTAAAAAAGTAAAAAAGAGTAAAAGTCCTGCATTAAACATAGGATTTAACGGAAAAGATAGAAAGAGAACAAACAACACTTCTCCTCAAAAACGTGGGGTATGTACTCGTGTTGGTACAAAAACACCAAAAAAACCAAACTCTGCATTACGTAAATATGCTCGTGTAAGACTAAGTAACGGTCTTGAAGTAACATGCTACATACCAGGAATTGGACATAACTTACAAGAACACAGTGTTGTACTAATTCGTGGTGGACGTGTAAAAGACTTAATCGGTGTTAGATATCACATAATCCGTGGAACACTAGACACAGCAGGTGTTGAAAACAGACGTCAAGGTAGAAGCAGATACGGTGCTAAAAAACCAAAAAATAAATAAAACAAGAAAGGAGACGATTTATAATGCGTAAAAAGCAAGCAGTTAAAAGAGAAGTACTAGCAGATCCTATATATAATTCTAAAGTAGTAACAAAACTAATAAACAGAATTATGTTAGATGGTAAAAAAGGTACTGCTCAAACAATACTTTATGATGCATTTGATATAGTAAAAGAAAAAACTGGTAGAGACCCTATGGAAGTATTTAATGAAGCATACGAAAACGTAAAACCTGCATTAGAAATTAGAAGTAGACGTATCGGTGGTGGTAATTATCAAGTACCAGTTGAAGTAAGAGAAGAAAGACAACAAGCTTTAGCACTTCGTTGGATTATACAATATGCTAAAAACAGAAGTGGTAAAGGAATGGCTGAAAATTTAGCAAACGAAATAATAGACGCCTCAACTGGAACAGGTGGGGCTGTTAAAAAACGTGAAGATACACACAAAATGGCAGAAGCAAACAAAGCATATGCTCATTATAGATGGTAAGAAGGGAGAAATAATATATGGCACGTGATGTATCATTAGATAAGACTCGTAATATAGGAATCATGGCTCACATAGACGCCGGAAAAACAACAACAACTGAAAGAATTTTATATTTAGGTGGAAACATCCATAAAATTGGTGAAACACACGATGGTGAATCACAAATGGACTGGATGGAACAAGAAAAAGAAAGAGGTATAACAATCACCAGCGCAGCAACTACTGTTCACTGGAAAGGTTATAGACTTAACATAATTGATACTCCTGGACACGTCGACTTTACAATCGAAGTTTCACGTAGCCTAAGAGTACTAGACGGAGCAATCGCACTAATAGATGCTCAAGCAGGTGTTGAAACACAAACTGAACAAGTATGGAGACAAGCAAATGAATGGAAAGTTCCAAGAATGATATGTGCAAACAAAATGGAAAAACTTGGAGCAGACTTCTACTATTCATTAGACTCTATTCATAGCCGCCTTGCAACAAATGCTGAACCTATAATGTTACCAATAGGATGTGAAGATCATTTTACAGGTTATGTAGATTTAGTAACAAAAAAGGCATATAAATTTGATGGAACTGCAAAACAAGAACTAGAAGAAATAGAAGTACCTAGTGACATGACTGACAAATTAGAAGAATACAGAGGAAAATTAATAGAAGCAGTAGCTGATTACAATGACGAACTAATGGAAAAATATCTAGAAGGAGAAGAAATAAGCGTTGAATTATTAAAAGAAGCCATAAGAACTGCTACTATAAGCGTAAACTTCTTCCCAGTATTATGTGCAGACGCACTAGGAGACAAAGGAACAAGAACATTACTTGACGCTGTATTAGATTATCTTCCTGCACCAACAGACATAGAAGACGTCAAAGGAATAGACATGAATGATAATCCTATAGAAAGAAAAACTAGTGATAATGAGCCATTCTCAGCACTAGCATTCAAAGTAATGAATGACCCATTCGTAGGAAACTTAACATTCTTTAGGGTATATTCTGGTACACTAAAAAGCGGTAGCTACGTATATAACTCAAGTAAAGGAACAAAAGAAAGAATTGGACGTATTTTACAAATGCATGCTAACCAAAGAAAAGAAATCACAGAAGTTTATGCAGGCGAAATTGCAGCAGCAGTAGGACTAAAAGACACAACAACAGGAGACACACTATGTGACGAAAAACACCCTGTAATACTTGAAAAAATGACATTTCCAGAACCAGTTATAGAACTAGCAATAGAGCCAAAAAGTAAAGCAGACCAAGAAAAAATGAGCATAGCACTACAAAAATTAGCAAAAGAAGACCCATCCTTTAGAGCTTCCACTGATCACGAAACAGGACAAACAATAATCGCTGGAATGGGCGAATTACACCTAGACGTTCTAGTAGACAGAATGAGAAGAGAATTTGACGTAGAAGCAAACACTGGTAAACCACAAGTTGCTTATCGTGAAACTCTAACAGTACCTGGAGAATGTGAAGGAAAATACATAAAACAATCTGGTGGACGTGGTCAATATGGTCACGTATGGGTAAAATTTGAACCAAACAAAGACAAAGGTTACGAATTCGTTGACGAAATCGTCGGTGGTGTAGTACCTAGAGAATACATTGGTGTAGTAGATAAAGGACTACAAGAAGCATTACAAGGTGGTGTACTTGCAGGATACCCAATGATAGACGTAAAATGTACACTATTTGATGGTTCATACCATGATGTTGACTCAAACGAAATGGCATTTAAAATTGCAGCCTCAATGGCACTAAAAGAAGCAAAAAATAAATGTAAGCCAGCACTACTTGAACCAATAATGAAAGTAGACGTAGTAGTTCCAGAAGAATTCATGGGAACTGTTATGGGAGACTTAACAAGTAGAAGAGGAAGACCTCTAGGAAATGAATCAAGAGGAAAAGATTTACAAATCTCAGCAATGGTACCACTTGCAGAAATGTTCGGGTACATGACAGTACTTCGTTCAAACACTCAAGGACGTGGAACATATCAAATGATATTCGACCACTATGAAGAAGTACCTAGAAATATAGCAGAAGAAATAATAAAGAAAAATAGTATTGCTTAACAAAAAGTCATTAAAATTAGTTATTTATACTTGCAAAAGAAGCAAGTATTAGATAAAATTAAAATGTATATTAAAAAAGGAGGAAATATAAAATGGCAAGAGCAAAATTTGATCGTTCAAAACCACATGTTAACATTGGTACAATTGGACACGTAGACCACGGTAAAACAACTTTAACTGCGGCTATAACTAAATTATATGGAGAATATGTATCATATGAAAATATCGATAAAGCTCCAGAAGAAAGAGAAAGAGGAATAACTATTAACACAGCTCACGTTGAGTATGAAACTGAAAACAGACACTATGCTCACGTTGACTGTCCAGGACACGCTGACTATGTAAAAAACATGATTACAGGTGCAGCTCAAATGGACGGAGCAATCCTAGTAGTTAGTGCTACTGATGGTGTAATGCCTCAAACAAGAGAACACATCTTACTATCAAGACAAGTTGGTGTACCTAAAATGGTAGTTTTCATTAACAAATGTGATATGGTAGATGACCCAGAACTACTTGATTTAGTAGAAATGGAAGTAAGAGAACTATTAACTAGTTACAACTTCGATGGAGATAACACACCAATAGTAAGAGGTTCTGCACTAAAAGCACTTGAAGGAGATGCTGAAGCAGAGCAATCTATTAGAGACTTAATGGCTGCTGTTGACTCATGGATTGATACACCAGTAAGAGATACTGATAAACCATTCCTAATGAGTATCGAAGACGTATTTACTATCACAGGACGTGGAACTGTTGTTACAGGTCGTGTTGAAAGAGGTAAATTAAATCTTAACGAAGAAGTTGAAATCGTTGGACTTAAAGAAACTAGAAAATCAGTTGTAACAGGTATCGAAATGTTCAGAAAATCACTAGATTATGCTGAAGCAGGAGATAACGCTGGTGTTCTACTTCGTGGAATTAACCGTGAAGACGTTGAAAGAGGACAAGTACTTGCTAAACCAGGTTCAGTTCATCCTCACAAAAAGTTCAAAGCAGAAGTTTATGTTCTATCTAAAGAAGAAGGTGGAAGACATACTCCATTCTTCAGTAACTATAGACCACAATTCTACTTTAGAACAACTGACGTTACAGGTGTAATCGAATTACCTGCTGGCGTTGAAATGGTAATGCCTGGTGATAATGTAACTATCACAGTTGAACTAATAAGTAACATAGCTATCGAAAACGGAACTCAATTCAGTATTCGTGAAGGTGGACGTACTGTTGGTGCTGGTGTAGTATCAGAAATCATCGAATAATAAAAACAAATCCTCAATTTTGAGGATTTTTAATATACCTAAAAAACTTAAAATTGATTTACAAAAATTAAATTTTATGATATAGTTAAAACACATTAACTAACTGGACCATACCCTTGGTTGAACTTACAAAGTTGGAAACCTTACTATGGCAGTTAGTTAATTTTTTCTTTAATACCAATAATATCATACGGCAGACGATGTCCGCAACCTAACATAATAAAAAAATAAGCAAACCTCCTTGAAATAGTTTGCCAAAA
>CANQQR010000045.1 GCA_947626035.1 uncultured Bacilli bacterium
ATTCCTCCTAGATTATATTTTATCAAATTTTGTATAACTTGACTTATCTAGTTTTTATTATAAGAGTCTCCTTATAGAAAAAAAGAACAGTACAAAAGAAGTGAATCCACGGTACCATCCTTTAATTAACTTAATTATATTAACGAGACTTCAAATCCCGGGACTTATTAGCCCACTAAAAGAATAGCTTTCAGAATAAATATCTTGTCCTTTTCCACCAACCAAGAACTCTCTATTTAAGACTCTTTACCTTACTTATTTCTTTCTTAACGCTTTTCTCTTTACTATAGCCAAAAAAATCAAATTTTTCGTCTAAGAAATTATAAATAACTTTAATAATTGCAACTACAGGTGTCGCAACAATCATTCCAATTATACCAAAGAAATACTCAAATATCAACAGTGATATAACAATAGTAACTGGATGCAAATCCATTTTCTTTCCAATAACAATAGGATGAAGAATATTTCCTTCAAGTGTTTGAACAATAAATATAAATACAAGTGTCAAAAATCCTATAACAGATGATTGACTAAACCCTACTAAAACAGCAGGAATACCACCAATATAAGGTCCAATATAAGGAATAATATTAGTAACTGCACAAAAAGCTGCAAAAAGTACAGGCGCATTTAAACCAATAGCTTCAAAACCAATAACAGAAACAGCAAACAAAATCAAACTAATAATAAGCGTTCCATTAACAAACTTATATAAAGCTTCACTAATTTTACCAAGAAGACTCTCAGCATCTCCTTGAATATTTCTAGGTAAAATACTAAGTAAATGTGACTTAACATTATTAAAATTAAACAACAAATAAAATCCAATAATAACACCAATTAGCATTTGTCCTACACCACTAACAAAAGATTGAACCAAATTAATAATAGTTGTAGGTAATTCTGTAGTAATATTTTTAGCAAAACTCTCTAAATACAAAATAAACTTACCCTTAGTATCACTCATATCTAACTTAGTATAATTAGATAACTTAACAAACACATCATTAACAAAATCCCTTGCTTCACTAAGTAATCCAGGTATCATTTTAACCATATCATTTATTTGATTAATAAGTGTTGGAATAATTGCTAAACAAAATAAATAAATAACAACTAATAACATAAGATACACAAGTACCACTGAAACACTTCTCTTCATACCCTTTTGAGTTAACTTACAAACTAAAGGATTTAAAAGCCATGCTAAAATAAATCCTATAAAAAATGGACTAATAACACCACAAACCTTTAAAATCATTGGTACTACATTCCACTCTTTAAGAATAAAAGTAACGAGTGTAATAAGTAGTATAATCAAAAAAGCATAAAATAACTTTAATATCTTACTACCTGTCTTAATCATACTATTAAGATCATTCATGTTTATATTATCTTTTTTCATACTTCCCGTCCCCTCTTAAAAGGATTATATCAAATTATACGTAAAAATTAAAGAAATATGTAAATAATTTTACAGTAAAAGCAACTAAAACTAGTTGCTTTCATTAATTATCACAATCCATAATATCTGCTTTCATATTACAAACATCATTTTTACACTTTTTTACCATTTTTTTCATGCTCTTAGAATACTTAGTAGCTAAAACACCAACACCTACACCACCAGCCATCCAAAGCATATTTTTAAACATATTCATATTACACGCTCCTTTACTAGTAGTATTAACAAATTTTATATTTCTATACTAGAAAAAATTTCTTAAAGAAGTAAGCCTATTTTCACTATAACTTTCCTTAATAGCATAATTAAAACTATCAAGCGTACCTATAATAATAAGCCCCTTTTTAGCACGTGTAACAGCAGTATAAATAAGTTTATTATAAAGCATTCTCTTCATATTACTTGGAATAACCACAATAACTGTATCATACTCACTACCTTGACTCTTATGCACACTAATTGCATAAGCATGTGTAAACTCATCAAACTTACCCTTTTTATAAGTAACAACATTACCACCATAATCAATTAAAATAACAGGCGATTTATCATTAATAATCCTCTTTATATAACCAGTATCTCCATTATAAATATTATTATCAACATCATTAACAAGCTGAATAACCTTATCTCCCTCCCTATAAACAACATCTCTAATAACAGTCTCATTCTTACCAACACTACTTGGATTAAAAATACCTTGCATAACACTATTTATATTATCAATTCCATTCTCTCCCTTATACATAGGAATAAGCACTTGATAATCATCAATATTAACACCCTTTTTTAAAGCCTTATTACATAAATCCTCTAAATACCTCTTAATAAACTGATCTGGACTAACAATAAACTTAAAATCATCATACCCCTCGGGAACACTACTCAAAGTAACCCTATTCTTAATATCTTGACTAATAGGAATAATATAAGAATCTTTACTAGTTCTATAAACAGTATCTAAAAACTTACCTGGAATTTTATTACTAAATAATAAATCCCCTAAAATATTACCAGGCGCTATGCTAGGAAGTTGATTTGCATCCCCCACAAGAATTAACTTAACATTACTCTTAAGCGCTAAAAGCAAACTATTAAAAAGAAAAATATCAACCATACTAAACTCATCAATAATTACAAGTCTAGTATCACTAGGATTATACTGATTAACACTAAATTCCTTAGTATCTTTATTCCACTTTAAAAACTTATGAATAGTACTAGCCTTTCTATTAACACTCTCGCTAATACGCTTAGCTGCTCTACCAGTAGGCGCAAGCATAGTAATATCTTTTTTCTCAATAGTCTCATCTAACTCTTCATAAATATCAACAATAGCCCTAATAATAGTAGTCTTTCCTGTTCCAGGACCACCAGTAATAATAAACAAATTATTTAAAATACTTCCCTTAATAGCATCACGCTGAGAACTATTAAACTTAATATCATGTGTCTTTTCATAATTACTAATAAAATTATCAATTCTCTCTTCCTTATAAGAACCCCTTATCTTAACCAAATTATTAAGCACTTCATAAATACTCTTTTCAGTTTCATAAAACAAAGACAAAGTAACATAATCATTAGTTAAAATAACCTCGCCATTCTCTATCAAATCATCTAAATGACTAAAAAATACTTTAGAATCAAGTGGACTACTAAAAAACTTATTCATTTCTAAAAACAAACTTTCCTTACTAACTATAGTATCTCCACTTTGATAACACAAACTCTTAATATTAAACTTAATTAAAGCATCAATCCTAACCCCATCTTTCTCATCATGCATACCTAAAAACACTTTATCTAACTTTAAAAAATTAATATCTTCCACAAGTAAATAAATATTATTTTCAATAATATCAAAACATCTATCTTTATACTTACTAACTATCTTTAAACATTCTTCAGTAGTAAACCCTAACTTATTAAACTCAATAATTAACTCTTGATCCTTATCATACTCTAAAATCTTTCTAGTAAGTTCATGAGCCTTTTTTATATTCATACCCTTAATACTAGCAAGCAAAGGATTACCATTCTTAATTTCATTAATAGTCTCTTCCTTAAAAGTATCTGTAATCGCTTTTGCAGTTCTAGGCCCAATACCTTTAAAAATACCACTAGACAAATACATAATAATACCATCTATATCACTTGGAATAACAGATTCGTAACTAGTCACATTAAACTGAACACCAAACCTAGCATGATTAAAAATATTACCAACAAATTTATATGTAAGCTCACTATTAATAGGCATAAAATTACCAGTAAAAGTAATAGTCTTATTTACATAAGGTAAAACATCCTCCCCCTCTGCTTCCTTAACCTTAAAAAGCCCAACCTTATACCCAGTTGAACTCTCAAAAAGTAACTTAACAACATTTCCTTTAATATAACTACTTTCTTTCATAAACCTAATATAACACCATTTATAGAAAAATGAAACACAAACTTAGAAAAATATGATAAAATTAATACAAGGAGGAAACATATGGAAAATGAAATAAAAATTGAAATATCAAAAAGACATTACAATGGAGACGTAGGTCCTAGAAGTGTATTTATAGACAAATTTACCTTTATAAAAACACAATATACTTGTGAAATAACTGGCACAAAAACATTTTGTATAAACGAAACAATGAATAAAGCTGCTATAAATATTACTATTCCAATTACAATAAATAATGAAGCACTTACTAACTTAATAACACAAATAACAAACAATAATGACTATAAATATAATGAAACAAAATATGAAAAAGAAGCTTTTGATATAAACAAATATAAATATATAGACCTTTTAATAAATAACACAAATTATGAACTAGATAACACTAAAGACCAAACCATTATAAATGAATTAAACCAAATACTAAAAATTAATAACTTAGACCAAACAATAAATAACACAATAGAAAGCCTAATAAATCAAAACACTAAAATTAATTAAAAACTTTAGTGTTTTTCTTTTACAAATCATAAATTCTAACTTCTCCATTATGAAAAAACTTATTAGAATCAAGAAGTGACCCACTAGGAATATTTTTATTAAAATAACAAGTAATAGGCATACTTACACATCCGTGAGTTACTATCAAAACATTTTTCCCATTATAACGCTCTTTAACGCTATCAAAAAAGTCATAAATCCTACTAAAAAAATCCCTAATATTCTCAGCTTTATCATATTTTATATTTTCATAATAATTCCAAAAATTAGCAAAATCAAAATCTTTAGTTTGCATCCCCTCAAACTCTCCAAAATCTCTTTCAACTATTCTTTCGTCATAAATAATTGGTAAACCTCTTTCTTGATTAATAACTTGAGCAGTTTGTTTAGCTCTTAGCAAAGTAGAACAAATTATTAAATCTAAATCTATTCCATCTAACTTTTCCTTTAACTCTTTAGCTTGCTCAAAACCAGTTTCATTAAGAGAAATATCTCTTTTTCCCATTACCTTATTAAGAATATTCCAATCAGTTTGACCATGTCTAACAATATAAATCATAATACCACCCTTACTAAAATCACTTTGTAAAACATAAATATTGTACTAGAAATATCTAAAAAAATAAACATAAAATCAATTTTTTTATAATTAAATGTTACTTACAACATACACTTATAGCATTTCTGTATGTAGAAAGTAACAATTTTTAACTTAACTCACTTAAACAAAACACAGCATATAAAGGTATAGATTTAATATTATTATTAAAACCAAAATCCTTTAAACTAATCCTAATCATATATTTAGGATGGTAAAGGTCATAATAAATTTTTAAACTTTTTGATTGAGTATTTTCTGAAGCTTTAACCTCTACAGGAATTATTCCATCATTTGCGCTCGATATTAAAAAATCAACTTCAGAATCCCTACTACCTTTCCAATATAACAAATCAATTCCATTTGCCTTTAACTGATTAGCAACATAATTTTCAGTAATAATACCTTTATAAATCTTCATATCGTCCAAAATAATAGTTTTAATATCATTATTTACCAGTCTATTAAAAACTCCAACATCAGAATAATATAATTTAAACACATCATTATCTACAAAACCTAACAAAGGTTTTTCTGGTATCTTAACGCACTTACATATTTGAACCATATTACTTTCCACTAACCAATTTAATGGCAAAAAATACTCTCTTGATTTTGCTGTTGGACTAATTACAGAATATTGAAATTTTTTTGAAGCATTTTGTAACTGAGTTGACAAAGAATTATATATCTCTCTAATTTTTAAAGTTTCACTAGAATTAGTAATATGATTATTCATATCATTCTTATAGTCTTCTATAATATTATTTAATTTAGACAAATCATAACTATAATAATCATCCTCACATTCTACTAATGCTTTAACAGAATCAGGCATTCCACCAGACAATAAATATCTTCTATAATAATCTATTGCTTTATTATGTAAAACACCCATTGCTTCCATATTCTTAAAACAATACTTAATTTTATCTATAAGCAATTCTTGATTAAAAGCAAGCAAAAACTCTTCAAAATCCATAGGAAACATATATAACCTAGACACTTTACCCACAGGAAAAGGCTTATTTAATCTTGCTAATTTAACACCAAGCAAAGAACCAGCACAAATTATTCTAACATTGCCATGTTTTTCATTAAAAAATTTAAGTTCAGAAATAATTTCTTCACTAACTTGAATCTCGTCAATAAATAAAATACTATCTTCTTGTTCAAAATCAAAATTTAATAATACTTTCAAATCATTATACTTTTTCTCAGACGACACATTAGAAGAATATAAATTAACAACATCAGTATCATAAAGTAAATTAATTTTCTTATAATTCTTAAATTCATTCTTACAAAACTCATCAATAATATAAGTCTTCCCACATTGTCTTACACCTAAAACAATTAAAGGTTTAAAGTCTTTAGTATTTTTCCATTCAATTAACCTATCATAAATTTTTCTTTTCATATCATTTTTTGCTCCTAACTAACATTAACTATATCATAATTTACACCTTTTTGCACCCACTTTTTAAACAAACTTACACCTTTTTGTACCCACTTTTTGATTAAACTTACACCTTTTTGCACCCACTTTCTAAAAATTTCAAAAAAAATATTAATAATATATAAAGCTTTCCATTACTGTACTAACATATTATATTATTAATATTCTCTTATTTTTAGCACAAAGCTATGGGTAATATTTGTTTCTCTAAAGTTTACTCTACTATAGTTAATTACTATGAGTTCACTATTCATTAAAGAGAAATTACTGGACGCACGACGTTACTCGAATTGTTGACGTTGTTGTTGTTCAAGTTGCCAGCGTTAGTAGAACCGCCCACAATGAACACGTTCGCGTTGCTGCCGTTGAAGTTATACGGACTAACAAGCCACGCAAGCAAAACCCCAATTAAACAACATTACCCATAACTATTATACTAAATTAATGAACAATACGGAATAAATTTTGCCAGATAACCTCACGATTATCTATTACTGCTTCATAGAATTTTACTTCTCCACAGACCATATTTTCCATAGTCGCTAGCATCCAACTTGCTCAAATAGAAACCGAAAATATAACATCACTACTCACACTTACAATATCATAATTGCAAAAAAAATATGCAATACACCAAATATTTATATATTATATTCAAAAAAATATAATTAAAATAAATACTAATAATATACAAAGTTTTCCCTAAAAAGTACTAGCATCCTATATTATCAGTATTTTATATTTTTAGCACTAGGCTATGGGTAATATTTGTTTCTCTAAAGTTTACTCTACTATAGTTAATCACTATGAGTTTACCATTCATTAAAGAGAAATTACTGGACGCACGACGTTACTCGAATTGTTGACGTTGTCGTTGCTCAAGTTGCCAGCGTTGCTAGAACCGCCCACGTTGAACACGTTCGCGTTGCCGCTGTTGAAGTTATACGGACTCTAACATACCAAGCAAAAATACCAATAGTTAACCAACATTACCCATAACTATTGTAGCAAATATAACCAAAAAAGTTAACTAAAAGAAGTACTAAAAAATATTAATAATACATAAAGTTTTCCATTACTGTACTAACATATTATATTATTAATATTCTCTTATTTTTAGCACTAAGCTACGGGTAATATTTGTTTCTCTAAAGTTCACTCTACTATAGTTAATTACTATGAGCTTACCATTCATTAAAGAGAAATTACTGGACGCACGACGCCACTCGTATTGTTGACGTTCGTGTTGTTCAAGTTGCCAGCGTTGTTGGAACCGTTCACGTTGAACACGTTCGCGTTGCTGCTGCTGTTGGCGTTATACGGACTCTAACAAGACCCGCAAGCAAAACCCCAATTAAACAACATTACCCATAACTATTGTATCAAACCAAAGTATACCTATACAAACATAATGTAAAATTAATGCTTGACATTTACAACACATTGATATAAAATAACGTGCATAAGCAAGAAAAGGAATTAATTTAATTCAATTTCTTACTTAAAATAGATATAATAATAATTTTCATTTTTCATATTTATTATATCTACCCTTACATATAATTTTTGGTAACACTTTTGCCCGTGTTACCATTTTTTATATCAAAATAAATACCAATAATATATAAAGTTTTCCCTAAAAAGTACTAACATCCTATATTATCAGTATTTTTATTTTTAGCCATAGGCTATGAGTAATATTTGTTTCTCTAAAGTTTACTCTACTATAGTTAATCACTATGAGTTCACTATTCATTAAAGAGAAATTACTGGACGCACGACGCCATTCGAATTGTTGACGTTGTTGTTGCTCAAGTTGCCAGCGTTGCTAGAACCGTTCACGTTGAACACGTTCGCGTTGCTGCCGTTGAAGTTATACGGACTCTAACAAGCCACGCAACAAAACCCCAATTAACCAACATTACCCATAACTATTATACCAAATATCATTAAAAACAAATACCAATAATACATAAAGCTTTCTCTAAAAGGTACTAACGTCATTATATTATCAGTATTTTTTATTTTTAGCACCAAGGCTATGGGTAATATTTGTTTCTCTAAAGTTCACTCTACTATAGTTGGTTACTATGAGTTCACTATTCATTAAAGAGAAATTACTGGACGCACGACGCCACTCGTATTGTTGACGTTCGTGTTGTTCAACTGACCTGCGTTGCTAGAACCGTTAACAATGAACACGTTCGCGTTGCTGTTGAAGTTATACGGACTTTAACAAATGAGCCAAAAAACAAAAATACACCAATTAACCAACATTACCCATAACTATTGTACCAAACTAGAATATACATAACAAACATAATATAAAATTAATACTTGACCTTTACAACACATTGATTTAAAATAACGTACATAGCAAGAAAAGGAATTAATTTAATTCATTTTCTTACTTAAATAGATATAATATTTCCGACTTATTATATCTACCCTTACATATGGTAACACATTTTCCTGTGTTATCATTTTTTGATAACCAAAATAAATACCAATAATATACAAAGTCTTCCAAAAAGTACCAACATCCTATATTATCAGTATTTTTATTTTTAGCACCAAGGCTATGGGTAATATTTGTTTCTCTAAAGTTTACTCTACTATAGTTGGTTACTATGAGTTCACTATTCATTAAAGAGAAATTACTGGACGCACGACGCCACTCGAATTGCTGACGTCGTAGTTGCTCAAGTAGCCAGCGTTGCTAGAACCGCTCACGTTGAACACGCTCGCGTTGCTGTTGCTGCCGTTGAAGTTATACGGACTAGCAAGCAAAACTGAACCAAACACCAATTAAACAACATTACCCATTGAATTTTTCAAATTTTAGAAAGGTCGACGTCAATCAAAGATTGCCGCCGACCAAAGCCGGTTCGCGAAAGGGTTTTCGCGAACTATGTTAGTTCTCTTTTGCGTCGCATGAACTATCTGAAGTGACCTCATATGGGTCTCCAGCTGTACCGCTACCAGATAACT
>CANQQR010000046.1 GCA_947626035.1 uncultured Bacilli bacterium
AATTTATTCCTCCATTTCTTTTTTATCAATTCTCTCGTACTCAAAACACTTAACAGTATTATCTATTCTTTTCCTTAGTTCTTCCTGACAGTATTTATTCTTTTTGCAATTTGCACATATTTCTCTATTAAATGTTTCAAATATACTTTCATTTATTTTCATAGGCTTTTTCCCTTTCCTATAAACTCTATGCCTAAAGGACAACGTACTTATCATACGTTTAACTTGTAGTTGCCTTCTTTAGGTCTTATAAGCATAATAAAAGAGCCTATCGTATTTGATAAGCTCAATTATTGTAATTTTTTGTTGATTATTTGTATAAGTCATAGTATAATAATTTTGTTCCTTTTACTTTCGTCTTTCCACCGAAAGGAAGTGTAAACCTTCATGAATAATCTCATTAAATTGATAGCGTTAATCGTTATCGCTATTATATTAGAAATATTTAACTTTTATGTTAATTTTGCAAATTTTCATTAAAAAACTAGCTATAAAATAAATCTATAACTAGCTTTTATCTAAATAATTTTAGGGGCTTTTATTTAGTTTTTTATATCTCGCTCGGACTAAGAGTTAGTTTTTCTCTAACTGCGATTTTATCTTTTTATCTATTTTATATTAAAACACATTATATATATATCATTCAATATCATTTCATATCATTTTATCAAATTTACTTAAAGCTATTCCATGTTCTCTGCAAATATGTATATAACTATAATTCATTTCACTTGCAACAGTTACTAGACTTTTACCTTGTATGTATACTTTAAATAATATGTTTTTAAATGGATATTCCATTTTTTGTATTTGTTCTACTATTTTTTTCTGTCTATTTTCTTCTTCTACAATCTTATTCATTAACTCCTTAAAACAATCCTCTAATTCTGCTAATCTTTCTGCCTCCATATCATACACTTTCCTACTTCCGCTTTGGCATGTCTGATAAAATTGAATTTAATTGATTTATTGTTTCCATTTGTGTATTAATATATTCTATTTGTCCTTCTATCCAAATTTGATTATTTTTATAGTCTCTTAAATCCTCTCTTCTCATAAGTACCTCCTATTCCAATATTTCCTCAAAAAACATTACTATTTTTTCAAATATTTTTCTATTTTCTCCTTCTGATACTTCAGCTACACTTTTATACTTTTTTAAATCTTTTTTTATTATATTTTTTACTTCTTTTGTCATTGGTTCTCACTTCCTTTTCAAATACCTATATATCGTTTGTTCAACATATTTTAATGCCTCATAATTTGTTATAAATCTTCCACTATGTCTATTTCTAACTTCACTTCTTATTATTGTTATTCTCATGTTATATTCTCTTTTATATATTTTTGCTAATTGGTCTTTACTTAAACCTCTTGTCCATTTCTCTATTATCTCATCTTCACTCATACTACACCTCTAAAATGTAGTATGAGCTGTTCACTTCTGTTTAATACTGTTCAATCTCTTTGACTTCTTTTTGACTTTTCGTGTATTATTTATCCTCTAATAATTCTTGTAAATAATTTATTCCACCAGTTAATAATATTCCTGTACCCATTTGATTTTCTTCTGTTGCTTTTTCTCTTTGTCTTTCTAATTTTTCTATTTTATCTTCTATTTTCTTTTTAGGTATTGAATTTTCTAATGTTTCTACTACTGTAGCTATAGCTTGTACTAAATAACAATCATAATTTTCACAAATAGACTTACAATAAGCATTTTCTGTTAAACAATAAGTTCCGTATTACATCATCACATATTTTATTTTTACAAATATCTATTGCCTCTTCTAATTCCATAAGCTAGTCCTCCTTATAATAGTATAATTCTTGTAATGTATTTAATCTTATATCGTCTTTAAAATCTTCATATTCTTGTTGTAATTCAAATTGTCTTTCATTGATTTTTTGTCTTATTATATCTTTAGGTATTGAATTTTGTAATGCTCTCAATACTGTTTCTATGGATTCTGCTATCTTTTTTGTATCTTCAAATTCAGGATTGTCTAAATCCCCATAAGTTTTATATTCTTTCGCTACTTTTATTAAAAATATAATTGTTTCTTCTAATTTCATAAGCTAGTAATCCTCCTCCTCTTCTTCTAATTCAACAATTTTAGCTCCACATTTTGGACAATAATTATATAAATTATCTTTAGGTGTTCCATCTTCAAAATACCACTCTTCATTACAATTGCTACACCCATACACTATATAATCATCTTCATTTTTTCTTATGAAATCACATTCCTTTTTAATTTCTTCTAATTTTTTATCTTCGTTCATAGTTCTTCCAATCTAGCCTTGCAAGGCTTTTGGTTTGCATTTTTATCATACTCAATTACTGGACTTATATAACTTTGCATTTGTGATGGTTTCCAATATCCATAATACCTTTTGCATTTATTTTGACAAATTGTATTTAAACATAATGTCATATCTTTTGCTTGTGGTCTTAAATCTATGTCCATACTAGCCCTCCTTTAATAACTCTGGATTATCCCAAATATTTCCTATTATTTCTAAATCTTTATAATCACTTAAATCATATAATAGTCCTATATCTGTTCCACAGGCTTTTAATAATTTAACTACATTGACATAATATCCATTTCTGTCATATACTACTTCATAAATACAGTATTCGTCTTTTACTATATCCCCCTCAAATATCTTCTTTCCTTTTTTATCTTTTAGTCCTGTGTATTGCATAATCTCTACTCTATCTGATATATCATTCCATTCAAAATCTTCATAATCATTATAATTATTATCTTTTCTAAATACTTGTTCTAGTCTAAATGTTAATGGCGGTCTATAATCATAATCTTCATCATCAAGATATATCATTTTTTCTAATTCTTTATCATATATTCTAAATTCTATCTCTCTCATATTTCCTCCTACTTAATCTTTAATTTTAAACATATCTAAATTGCATCTATTCCAATTGTTTTTTCTCTATTAAATCTAATAATTCTTGTGGTTTTATTTCTCTTCCATATTCATCTTTAATTATGTACTCTTTATTATTCAATATAAAATCCTTAAATTCTTCAAAATTATGGTATTGCTCTTGTTCTTGAAAGCAAAATTTCCAACCACAACTTGATTTACCTAAATGTATTTCATCATATACTTTAACTATTCTTGGTTTCTTTTTTACTGCATAATAATTAGTTCCCATTTACTTTTCCTCGCTTTCTATCTTTGTTATTAAATATCTATGTTTTCTTTTGTGTTTTCTTGTAATAGTTGAACCTATACAATTAGCTGTTGTGTTAAAATATCTTGCTATTTCTTCTCTATTATTAAAAATGCCCATACATTGTTCATTATTTTTTATGTCATAAATTGCATACATTAGTTTTCCTCTACTTTCTTTTCAAAATATTTTTTTATACATTTTGCACATACATCTGCAGTTACTCCTAATGGCTCATTATCGCAAAATACTTTAACTTGATTTTTGCATATTTCCTCATCAATATCATAAGATGCTATTGCTAGTGCCATTTCATCAATTATTTTATTTTGCTTATTTATAATTCCTTTATAACTTTTATTTGTGTGAGTTAATCTTTTATTTTCTTGTTGCAGTTCTTTAATTCCTATTGGTATTTGGTCTATCGCTAAATTATCTAGTTGCTTTGATATTCTTTCTAAATATTCTTCATTCATTTATTTGTCCTCTACCTTTCTTTCAAAATATTGTTTTACTTCTTCTTTATCTCCTAGAATTAATGTTTCTTCATTATCCAATATCATTAATCCTGCTAATTGTTCTGCCATTTCATCTATTATTTTAGATTGCTTATTGTTTTCTTGTTGTAATTCTGAAATATGTTTTTTTATTAACAACTTATCATTTTGAGTAATATCACAACCTTCACAAGCATAACTTGTAGGACAATTATCACAACTTAATATTTTTGTAATTTTTTCTATTTCTTCTTCACTCATGTTCTTTTGCATTCCTTTCAAAATATTGTTTTCTATATTTATACATTTTATTTTTCTATTATTTTAAATCCACCTAATTACTGATTCTCCTTTAAACCCTTTTTGCCATATAAACCAGCAATAACATATTGCAGTTGCTTTATATTTATCAAATTCTCCATTCATTGCACATAATTGTCTTGCACTATTTACATATACATATTTTGGAGGATATTTCTCAAATAACTTTTTTCTTGCTTGTCCTTCTAAAAATTGTATTTTTAAAAACATTATTGTGTAATATCCATCTGCTTGTATATCTAATGCATGTTCTACAAATTCCTGTGCATATTTATATGGTGGATTTGTTAATATATCCATTTCTACACCTGTTGGATATGTAGTTGTTGTTTGTAAAAAGTCTTTTGCCATCATTTCTTTATATTCTCTATTAACAATGTCAGAACTAAATACACAATAGTCTCTTTTCTTTAATACCTCGCTCAAATGTCCCATTCCACAAGCACATTCCCATATATCATTATGTAATTCAATTTTATCTTCATCTAATTTATCTAAAAATATTTCAAGAGCTTTGGGGTCAGTTGCATAAAAATCTCTTTCTTCTCGTTCTTTATTGCTATGATTACTTGCTCCTAATTGAATAAATGTACTTTTTTTATTTCCTATCCAATCTTTCATTTTTCCTCCTAAACTTTATATTCCACACTTGCAAATTGCTCATGCGTTACTATTGTCTTTATTTCATTTTCCCAATATTCAACTTCTCCATCTAGACATTCTACCATTTCATCATATACTTCGGTTACTAAATCTCCATTTACATAGTCGCCTACTTCTATTATGTCTATTATGTTTTTGGAATGTTTAACTATATCTTCGTCTTTTAAATATAAATAACTATCTGGATATGAAAAATCTCTTCGCACTCTTCTTTTACAATCAATAGTTAAATAGTTCCAACTTTCCATATTTATATCAATCAATATTCCAATATATCCTTCTCTAGTTCTCACAAATTCTCCAACTTCAATTTTATCTTCCATAATTACCTCCAAATGCTCCAAATAATCTGTTTACTATTTCACTATCATCTACTTTACTATCTTTTATAAACATAGGACAATCTCTACATTCATATCCATCTATTGCTTTATCTTTTAAACTACATCTAAAATATTTTGTTGTATTACCTTCTACTTTTATCCATTTACATTGCATTGTTATTTCTCCTTATTTTGTTTCTCTTTATATTCAAAATATCTATCCACTATGTAATAAATAATTATTCCTATAAATACAATTATTAAAAATATCCATTCCATAATATTTAAAAACTCCTTTCTTGATTTTTTAAACCTTTTTATTCTCATATCTCGCTCTGTCAACTTGTTCTTTTAAATCTACTATTTCAATTAGCTTGTCTATATATTTTGTCCTCATATTCTGTATTTTTACACCAATACCCTAATAAAAAACTGAATATAAATACTGCCAATATTAATATAAATGTTTTTAACTTTTGCTCTATTTCATAAAATTTAAAATCAAAATTTTTTGTCTTCTTCATATGTCTTCTCCTTCATCTATTTCTAATATTATTTTACTTTCTTTAGCATATTCATATGTATCTATAAACCCTTTAATACAGTTTCTGTTATCATTCTTTAATTTGCCTGCTTTGACCATACTATCTAATATAAACTTTTTAGCAAAGAATACATTATCTAAATCTCTTTTCTTGTTTTCTTCTACCCAATGAAAATGTATTCTTATAGGTTTGTTGTATTTTGGTAATTTATTTATATACCAACCTATATCCTTTTCAACTGCTCTTTTCATATTCGCCCCTGCATATTTATTTTTTCTACATTCGTTTATATATTGATTTAAACTTGGTAATCTAAATGGAATCTCTATTTTATTCATAACTGTATCTTCTCCTGTATTCCTAAAATCTGTTTTATTTTTTGTATTGGATTATCTGCATATTTACATTCATTTGTTCCTTTAAATTCAGGATTTTCAAAGGCGATTGCATCCGTAAACATGCTTTACATTTTCCTTGTAATTCTTTATAAAACATTAGCTTCCTCCTTTTTTATAAATCTTCCTTTACTATCTCTTTTTAAATTTGTTTTTCTGAAATGTCCTAAATTGCCTTTATAAATTAATTTATCATCTCTATAACCTTTATTATATCTATCTATAAGAGTATGTGCTTTTATTCCATATTGTTTTTCAAATTCATAAGCCGACTTTTTTTCTCCGTATATTACAATTTTTCTAGTTACTCTTGTATTATTCGCTTGAATTTTTCTTGTAGCCCATCTACAATTATTAGGCTCATAGTTTCCATTTACATCAATCCTATCTATTGTTAATCTAGAAGTATATCCATTATTTATTGCCCAATTATAGAAATTCATAAAATTTGTTGACCAATCTTCACATACTTTTATTCCTCTTTTTCCATAGTTTTTATAAAATTGATTATTCTTATTATTGCATCTGTCTTTCATATCAGCCCATATTTGATAAATTCTTGTTTTTGACAATCCATGTGTTTTATGCTTTCCCCAGAATTTACTTAAATTTATTAATTCACATTCTTTTCTATAACAACCACAACTTGTCGTATCTCCACTTGTCAAATATGTTGTAGGTACTATTTTTTTATTTCCACAATCACATCTACACAACCATAATTTTTTCCTATTTTTATCAGTTTCTACATACTTTATTACAGTCAATCTTCCAAATCGTTTATTAGTTAAATCTAATCCTTTTATTTTTATCACTCCTTTGCACATATTCCGTGTTAATTGTGGATAATTCATAAACTACCCACCTACTTTTTCTACTAAATCTGCTTTTATTAAGTCATACAACACATCATTTGCATTATAAGTATCTGCGTATTTATCCACATTTTCCTATTCATAAAGACATAATGAATTGTGCCTATTTTGTCTTTATATTCCCAATATTGTTTATTTCGTTTTTCTAATTCAAAACCAAACTTCTTTAATTTCTCTAACGGAACATCATCTTTTATTTTAAGCATTTGTCTATCTCCTTCCTAAAATGGTAATGGTTCAATAAGTTTATTTAAGCTATAAATTATTTCATTTACTTTATATGCTATTGCATCTATATCGTCTGATACTCTCATCTTTTGTAATTTTAATCTTTCTATTTCCCATTCTGGTTTCACTATTTCAAATTCTGTTTCTATATCACATAAATATCTTGTATCAAACTCTCCTGATGCCCAATTTAATTTTTTGTTTTTATAATCTATATACGCAATATGCAATCCTTTTTCAGTTTTCACATCTATCCTTGTATTTTCTTTTATTTTCCCACTATGTATCATCTCAAATAACTCATTACTTTTCATGATTTCCTCCTTAATCTAATCTTGGTATATGGTTCATATTCAATTGTTCAAATCCTTCTTGCGTTATTTTATAAACTGCAACCATTTTCCCTGTATAATTACATTTTTTCTTTCCTACAACTTCTACTATTCCCATTTGTTCTAACTCTGTAAGTCTTGGTGCTGTATAGTTTCTTTCTGTACTTGGGATAAGTTGTAAATCAAATAATTCTACTGCTATTTCTTTTGCTGTTTTTTCTCCTGTCATAAGCCTGTCTAATATTTGCTCATATCTTATTTTTCTTTTTGGCTTTATATCTTCAAAACTCATTTGTCTCGTAAATTGAGTAATCATTTGTTACCACTTCCTTTAAAAAGGTTATAAATTTTATCTTCTATAATGCTACATACTTCATCTGCTATGTCTTGTTGTTTTAATCCATTTATTATTTCTATTACTTTTTTGTTTATAAGTTCTTTATTTTCTTCAACTGATGCATTTAAATATTTTTGTGCCAAACTATCTTCTTGCCTAATGTAATCTTCTTTTTCTCTAAATACGCAATATCTATCTATTTCTTGGCACACTTTTTTTGTCTTATTTTTTATCATTTCTTTAAAGTTTGGTACTTCACTTTCAATAATTTTAAAAGTATTATAATAACCTAAGTTAGTTATAATTCTTGATATTTCTCTTTCATTTTTAAATATATCTTTTATTTCTTCTCTTAATTCTTCTTCAATTATTTCTTTTATTTCTTCGTCTGATAAATAATTTTCAATATTTATAATCATCTTTTTACTCCTCTATCTATCTAAATATTCTTCTGCCAATTTTCTATCTTCAGCTTTCTTTTTGGCTCTATCATACTTTTCTTTGATTAATTCTTCTGGCTTAATTTCCATTGCTTTTACTTTAATTCCTACTTCTACATCATCTTTAAAAACAACTTTTAATTCTTTATCTTTCATTGATTTCTCCTTATTTAACAAATTTGCCCCATTCTAGATTTTTATATAAATAAGCATATGGGTCATCTATATAATAATAATTTGGATTTACTGCTATTTTTGACCTTATGTCTGCAATATTAGGTGTAAATCTCACTTCTCTTATAGTCTTATCTATAGCTTTTTCAAATTCTTTAACATCCGTTGCCATAAATTCTTTAAACCACAATTTTAATTCATCTGATGAAAATTTTTTATTGTAAGCTATCTGTATTTTTAGCATTTGTTTTTCAAAATCTTCTCTAATCATCAAAAATCCTCCAATTCTCTAATATTCTTCTCTTTTTTATCTTTATTAGAAAAGCCATTCCATATTAATATTTTTTGTTTCCAATTCTTAACTTTATTCCCTTTGGAATCTATCCAATTTCCTTCAGTAAAATAGTTATAAAAATATTCAGCATTTACTTTCAATTGTTTTTCTGCAACATATTTTTTAATATCCTCAAGAGAAGGTGGAATAAAATTCTTTTCTTTTCTATTTCCTTTCCTTTCTTGTTCTTTTTCTTTTATATTCTTATTAGGTGCGAATACTCGTCGAACGTTCGTCGAATTATCGTC
>CANQQR010000047.1 GCA_947626035.1 uncultured Bacilli bacterium
ACCTTTATAGTTTTTTAATGCACATAAGTACATAGAGTTTTTCTATGTATTTTTGTTTTGTCTAAAAAAGAAAGGAATGGTTTATGAAGAAACAATATTTAATTATAGGGGTAGTAAGTATACTTATTTTAACAGTAAGTGTGAGTTTAGGTTATTGGATGGCTTATATTGAGGGCAATGGTGCACCAATAGACCTAACAGCACAAGACTTAAAAATAACATTTGATAGTAATGGTAATATTGAACCAGGTTATATAGAACCAGGATGGACTTATAGAAAAACATTTACTGTTACAAGTGAAACAAATGAAATATATTATTACAAGATTATTATTAAAGACTTAGTAAATACATTTAAAACAGATTATTTAAAATATAAAATAACAAGTTCACATGGTTATAATATGGATGGTTTTGAAGTATTACCAAAAACAGAAAAAGCAACTGATACAGATATATCAGATAAAATAAAGATAGAACCAAGTGAAGTACAAGAGTATACAATAGAATTTATCTATGAAACAACAACAGCAGACCAAAGTGAAGACATGGGAGCAACATTAGGTGGAACATTATATATAGGAGAATGGGTAGAAAAAGGTATATTAGCAAAAGCTCTGTTTACAACAAAGTATACAGAAGAAGAATTAAGTAAAAAGAGAGAGGATTTTAGTAAAATAGTAAGTGAGGGTTCAGTATATTATGAAGACAAAAATTGGACAGAAGATGTAACAAAGGACAATGTTGGAGAAAAGGTATACTATTTTGCAGGAAATGCTCAAGATAACTGGGTACAATTTGGACAGGATTCTACTGGAAAAAATTTATATTGGAGAATAATAAGAAGTAATGAAGATGGAGGGTTAAGGCTATTGTATGCAGGAACTAGTCCTGACACAACAGAAGCATACATAAGTGCAATGGCATATAATACATCATATGATAATACGACATATGTAGGTTATATGTATAGCGTAGGAAGTACTACTTTATCAGCAATAAGAGGAAACAGTACAAATAGTTCAATAAAGGCAGAATTAGATACATGGTATGCAACTAATTTACAAAGTTATGATAAATATATAAGTAAAACAGCGATATATTGTAACGATAGAAGTAATGATAACTGGTCTTCAAGTAGTACAATGTATTACGGAGCAGCCCAAAGACTAACAATTCAAGCTAGTAGTAATAAAGGTGCTTCGCAAAGTTCTCAATACCATCCATCATTTAAATGTGGAAATACATATGAGGGAAAACTTCATACAGATTCAGAAAGTGATACAGAGAGAAAGAAAGATATGTTTAGTTATAGTACATTATCAGGAGGAAATGGGTTACTTTCAAAATCAGTTGGAGGGGTACAAGGAAAACCAATAGGACTAATAACAGCAGACGAGATATCATATGCAGGTGGCGTATATGATACAAATAACCCAAATGCTTACTACTATAGAAACTCAAAAAGTGGAAGTGGAACTGATGTTAGTGCAGTCGGTAGCAAATATTGGTGGACAATGAGTCCATATATCTTCGACAAAGGCTACGCACGTATGTTCTACGTGCGCGGTTCTGGACTCGCTGGCGAGTTGTACAACGACTATGTTGGCTATTCGAGTAACGTTGTCCGCCCAGTAATTTCTTTAAAGGGCTGTGTAAAAATGAATGGTAATGGTAAATCAGATGACCCTTATACAGTGTTAGATATGGAGGATGCAAGCGAATGTGCATTAGCTGAAAACTAGAATAATTTTCTTGACATTTAATAAAATATAATATAAAATAATAAACGTATTAAAAAAGAAAGCAGTGTATCCACACTCACCTGACTAATAATAGAGTTAGTAGGTAAATGCTAAATATTTTTACCGAATTATTTTAAAGTGGATGCAGTTCTGTCCACTTTTTTAAATATTTGGAGGTGTTCAAAATAGCTAAACAGAATAATGATGTTCTCATAAATGAACAAATTAAATTTGATGAAATGATGGTAATCGGTCCTAATGGGGAAAAGTTAGGAATTAAGAAGAGAGAAGATGCTCTTACGCTTGCTAGTTATGCAGGACTTGATTTAGTATTAATGAGTTCAAGTGGTATGCCTGTATGTAAAGTAATTGATTATAATAAATTTAAATATGAAAAATTAAAGCGTGAAAAGGAAGCCAAGAAAAAACAACGTGAGCAAAATCTTGAATTAAAAGAATATCGTCTAAGCGTTACCATTGACACTCATGATTTTGAAACTAAGCTAAAGAATGCAAGAGGTTATGTTTTAAAAGGTCATAAAGTAAAAGTGTCAGTAAGATTTAAAGGTAGACAAATAACACACTCTGATTTAGGTCGTGACGTTATATTAAAATTTGCTAATGCATTAAGTGATGTAGGAGAAATAGTAGAAGAACCTAAACTAGAGGGAAGAAGTATGAGTTTAGTTGTAGCACCTAAAAAATAAGAAGGAGATGAATTATATGCCAAAGCAAAAAACACATAAAGGTATATCAAAAAAGGTAAATGTAAGACCAGGAGGAAGTACTAAAATAGGTAAACCTGGAGCAAATCATAAAACTGGTAAAAAGCCAACAAGTTTTAACAGAAATCATAGAAAAGGATCAGTACTTAGTACAGCAGATACAAATAGATACAAGAAAGCGTTAAGGGGGTAAGGTAAAATGACAAGAGTTAAAGGTGGAACTGTTACAAGAGCAAGAAGAAAGAAAGTATTAAAAGAAGCAAAAGGTTATTTTGGAAGTAAGCATAGATTATATAAAACAGCACAAGAACAACTATTCCATAGTGGAGACTATAGTTTCCAAGATAGAAAGAAAAATAAAGGAAACTTTAGAAAATTATGGATTACAAGAATAAATGCTGCTTGTAGAAAAAATGATATAAGTTATTCAAAATTTATTGATGGACTTAAGAAATCAAATATAACAGTGAATAGAAAAATGTTAAGTGAGTTAGCTATAGATTCTCCAGAAGAGTTTACAAAAATAGTTAATATTGCTAAAGAAGCATTAAAGAAAGAAGAAAAATAAAACTGGGAAATTATTTCTCAGTTTTTAAATTTGGTTTATCAAATTCTTTTTGAAGAGCCTTAGTGCTCCATAGAAGACTATATTTAGTTTGATTAATTATGAAGTCAAATTCTCCAATATATTCATATACTCTAGGTTTCCATCCTAATTTAAATTCATTTAGACCTCTATAAGGGTTATCTTTGCTAAAGTCTCCTGTGATACCATTTAAGTCCATAAATCTAAATCCCTCTTGTTTGTAAGTGTTAATTAGCATATAGTGTAAAAAATGGTTTGGTAGAACTCTATTAAATTCTTTATTGTAGCCACTTTCAAAGATACTTACAACATTATTGTATTTTATAACTAAAGCACCTGCAACAATTTCTTTAAAAATACCGTTTTGTATTTTAGTATTTATTTCACTAATTTCAATTAAAACATCATGTAATTTTCTATCACTATTCATTTTTTCGTTATATAGAGATTTATTATTAGGATCCATTTGGAATAATTTATTAATTTTTTCATTAATAGTACCTTCTACGTTATGATCTGTTTGTAAGTTCTTTAAATAAGTATGATAATTAACTTCAACTAAATATAAATCTATCATTCCTTTTTTATCAAAAGCTTTATATAATTGTTTATAAAAGTCTCCAGATAAGTTACTTTTTTTCTTAATTAATTCATAGAAATCATTAATGTTATAAACGTCTCCTTTAACAAGACTCATTCCTTTATTACTAATTTTATCAATTCTTTTTTGTAATTTATTATCTAAATTTCTATAATCAAATTTTTTTAAATTAACAATTGGATTATATTTAGGTAGCATACTTTCAAAATAAATGTTATCTTTAAGTTTTTTATAATTATTCTCTTTAAGTAAATCAAAAAGAGGAATTGAATTAGTATTAAGATTTTTACTATTATTTATTGGAAATACTTCGTTATAAGTTATAATTGGATTAATTTTTATAAAAGCAAATCCTTTTTTACTAAAGAACTTTCTTAATTCTTTACTAAACATATTAAATAGAGTAGGATTAAAGTAATCAGTTAGAAATCCTCTTGGAGCATACCCATATTTAACATTAATTGAAATGCTTTTTACTAAAATAAGAGATGCGCCAACTAATTTATCATTTAAATAAGCTCCTACATACATATTTTTGTAACCTAAATTTGACAATGCTTCTCCATATGCACTTGTTTGATAGAAACTTCCTAGCATGTGAGTAGTAGAGTATCTATCAAAAATATCTTTGTCAATTTCTTTAATAATCATAACTAACAACCCCTTTCCGGTTTTTCAGTAACTTATTATATCACAAACTATTAGTTTTGTCTTTAATTATTTTAAATTTGACTAAAATACTAAAATATGATATCATTTATAATTAGAAAAAGAACTATTATTATTTAAAAAAAACAAAGAATCTGTTATTAATATGTTTTATTTTGTTTAAAATAATAATCTTGAAATGGAGGAAAACATGAATAAAATAAAAGTTTTTAGTCTTGGTGGACTAAATGAAAATGGAAAAAATTTATATATAGTTGAAATAGGAGGTAAAATAGTAATACTTGACTGTGGACTTAAATATGCGATAGAGAAGATGTATGGTGTTGACTATATTATACCTGACTTTAAGTATTTAGTAGAAAATAAAGATAAAATAGTGGGTGTGTTTATAAGTCATGCTCATTATGAAAATATAGGTTCACTTTTTGATTTGGTTAAATTGATACCAGAGATTAATGTGTATGCTACTAATTATGCTGCTAAAGTAATAGAGATAGAAAGTGAAGAAAAGGAAGTAACTATTAAGAATTTACATGTTATAAAGCCACATAAAAAGCTTGATTTTAAAGACTTTAGTATATTCCCATTTAGTGTTACTCATTCTAGTCCTGAGACAGTGGGGTATTCTATTAATACAAAAGACGGTAGTATAGTTTATATAACTGATTATTTAGTTGACCCATCTATGCATGACTTTTATGATATGGATTTAGGAAAGATTGCTTATATTGGAAAACAAGGTGTATTACTTTTAATGAATGAAAGTGTGTTTTCAGAAAAGAAAGGTTTTACTAGTCCAAATCATAAATTAGATAAGTACTTTAGAAATGTTGTAGATAAAAGTGAGGGAAGAATTATTTTTAGTATATTACCACTTCATATTTTAACTATGCAAAATATATTTGATGCTTTAAAAGATACTAATAGAAAAGTAGTAATTATGGGAAAACACTTACATAATATAGTGCTTATGGCTATAAAGGAAGGGTATTTAACTGTACCTAAAGGGATGATTGGAGATTTATCTAATTTAAAGGATGAAAATGCTTGTATATTTGTAAGTAATGAAAGAGAGATGCCTTATAATAATTTATCTAGAATAGTAAATGGGTATGATAAATTTATAACACTTGAAAAAACTGATTCAATTTGTTTTGCAGATCCAAGTTATGACGCGAATGAATTAACGAGTGTTAAACTTAAAAATGATATTGCAGTAAAGGGCGCTAAGATATTTGAGGTGCCAAAAGATAAGAATGTAAGACTTCATGCAAGTAGTGAGGACCTAATGTTAATGGTAAAATTATTTAATCCTAAATATTATATGCCAATTAAGGGAGAGTACCGTTATTTAGTTAGAAATGCTCGTCTTGCTATGGAAGTTGGAATAAAGGAAGAAAATATAATTTTAAAAGAAAATGGAGAAGTTGTTACTTTAACTAATGGTAAGTTAATTGAAAATGATGATAAAGTATTTGTAGATGATATATTAATTGATGGTATTATTAGTAATGATGTTGGAGAATTAGTTTTAAAAGATAGAGAAATGTTAGGAAATAATGGGTTAATATTGATAAGTGCGACTGTTGATAAAAGAAATAAGCAAATAAAGAATGGACCAGAAGTACTTACAAGAGGATTTATTTATGTTAAAGATAATCTTGATTTGATAGAAGAGATAAAATCAAAGAGTTTAAATATTATAAAGAACAATACACATAATGGAAAATATGCAGATTATGCAAAGATAAGGACTGAAATTAGAGAAGAAATAGGTAGTTTTTTATACAAAAAGACTGAGAGTAAACCAGTTATATTAACTGTGATACAAGAAATGTAAAGGTGTGATTATTAATGATATATTTAGACTACAGTGCTACAACACCAGTGCTTGATAGTGTTTTAGATTCTTATGTTAGAACTACTAAAGAATATATAGGAAATGCTAATTCAATACATAATCTTGGTGTGAAATCTAAAGAGTTAATGTTAAAAGCAACTAAGCAAATTGCTTCTTGTTTAGGTGTTAAAAGAAATGAGATAATTTATACTAGTGGAGCTAGTGAATCTAATAGTACAGCTATAAAGGGCGTTGCTTTTAAGTATGCAAACAGGGGAAAACATGTGATTACTACAAAACTAGAGCATAAAAGTGTTCTTGAAACTTTTGAATATTTGAGTACTATAGGTTTTGAAGTGTCTTATTGTCCTTTAAATAAAGATGGTATGATTGATTTAAAAGAGTTAGAAAATTTAATAAGAGACGATACAATATTGATAAGTGTATGTGCAGTTAATAGTGAAGTCGGGTATAAGGCTCCTCTTAAAACTATTAGACAAATAATTAATAAAAAAAATCAAAAGACTATATTTCATTCTGATATGACTCAGGCACTTGGTAAAATTAAAGTAAATTTAAGTGATGTTGATCTTGCATCTTTTAGTAGTCATAAAATTTATGCTCCAAAGGGAATAGGTATACTTTATAAAAGAGAATCTTTAGATATTGAACCTCTTATTTATGGGCTTACAGAGAATTGCCCATACCGTGGTGGAACGCCTGCACTTCCTTTAATTGTTTCTATGGCTAAAGCGATAAGATTAAGTACTGAAAATCTTGATAGTAATTATGAAAAGGTAAGTGAGTTAAATAATATATTAAGAAGTGAATTAGAAAAGTTACCAGTTCATATAAATTCAAATAATTTATGTATTCCACATATGTTTAATTTAAGTTTGATTAAGATAAAAAGTGAGACTTTCGTGCGCGCACTGGAAAAGGAAGAGGTTTATATTAGTACTACAACAGCATGTTCTAGTTTAAATGCGAGTACTGTTTTAAATGAGGTTTATAAAGATAAAGATATAAGTACAACTAGTATAAGAATAAGTATAAGTCCTTTTACTAAAGTAGAAGAGATAAATAGTTTTATAGAGATATTTAAAAGAACATATAATAGTCTTTTATTAAAGGAGAACTAATGAAGAAACTAATAATGGTAAAATATGCAGAACTTACTACTAAGAAAGATAATCGTGCATTTTTTATAAATACACTTGAAAAGAATATATTATCTGGGTTAAGTGGGTATAAAGTAAAAATTACTAAGGACTACTATAGAATGTTTATAGATTTAAGTGAAGAAGATATAGACGATGTTATTAAAGTGTTACCTAATATATTTGGTATACATGAAGTTGCTATTTGTTATTTTAGTGATCAAAAAACATTAGAGAATATTTGTCTTTTATCTAAAAATATAATAAAAGAGGGTACTACATTTAAAGTAGAAACAAATAGAAGTGATAAGACTTATGAAATAAAAAGTATGGATGTTAGTAGGCAAGTGGGAGCATATTTGTTAAAGAATGTGAGTAATTTAAAGGTAGATGTGAAGAAGCCTTTAGTGACTGTAAATATTGAGATAAGAAAAGAAGGGGTGTATGTAAGTGGAGAAGCTATTAAATGTAGTGGAGGTTACCCTACAGGAACTCTTGGAAAAGCACTTCTTATGTTAAGTGGTGGAATAGATAGTATAGTTGCAGGGTATCAAACAATGAAAAGAGGGGTAAGGTTAGATTTTATTTATTTTGAAAGTTTACCTCATACAAGTTTAGAAGCAAGAAATAAAGTAATAATGTTATCTAAAACACTGAAAAAATATGGAAATACTGGAAAATTATATATAGTACCATTTACTAAGATACAAGAGAGTATTTATAAAAATATGGACAATACTTATATGATAACTATAATGAGAAGAATGATGTATAGAATAGGAGAATTGTTAGCAAAAAAGATTAATGCCTTAGCTTTAGTAAATGGGGAGAGTATTGGACAGGTTGCAAGTCAAACTTTGACTAGTATAAGAGTAGTAAATGATGTTAGTAATTACCCTATAATAAGGCCTTTAGCTACGTTTGATAAGTTAGAGATAATAGAGATAGCTAAAAAAATAGGAACATATGATATAAGTATACTTCCATATGAAGACTGCTGTACAATATTTGTTCCACCTCATCCAATAATAAATCCTAATTTAAATCATGTATTAAAAGAGGAAGAGAAATTTGATTTTACATTGATAAATGAAGCAGTAGAAAATATATTAACTATTGATATAAATAAAGAAGAAATAATAAGTGACTTGCTCTAAAGTATATATTATTTCTTTTTTTGCATAATAAATAGTAGGTGATGTTTATGTTTAATAACCCACAATTAGAAAAATTAAAAGAAGAGATAGAAAATAATAAGGATTTAAAAGATAAATTATTAAAAGATTTTAAAAAGACAACAAGATTTGATAAAAAGTAATTTACAAAAAGTTACAAAATTTGTATTTTTTCTATGTGAAAACATGAGTTACTATGCTATTGCTTTCCAAAAACAATAATAAAAAACAAGTTTTTTAAAAAAAGGCAATAAGCCCCTTACCCCATAGA
>CANQQR010000048.1 GCA_947626035.1 uncultured Bacilli bacterium
CCGAAACCTACCCGCCATAAGTTTAGTTAATCGACCTGTATTACACAGGTATTATATATAAATAAAAAGAGTTCTAGTAATTTGACTGTTTTTACTAGAACTCTTTATTTTTTTAATAAAGGAGGAAATATAAAAATGGACGAAACAGTCGACAACAAACAAAATCAAAAAAGGCTTATTTCACTAGCTGACGAATTTATGAAAAATAAGAAGATTTTAGACATACAATGGGTTTATTTACAATTAAAATCATACATTGGTAAAGATATACAGGGAAATCAGCATAGATTTATTTATAAAACTTTTTCTATGTCAAATGATTTACAATTTTATAATACTGTTATTGAACTACCATTGAAACATACAGATAATGAAGAAAAAATTTGTTGTTATAACACTTTTGTCAATTCATTTAAGTTGTTAAAAAAAATAAACTATGTTCAAGAGGGAAAAATAGTTGATAATCATAAAAAAGAGGTAGATGTTTACTATTTAAAAGAAGATTTTACACCATTTAAGTTAATACCATATAAAACATTACAGGAGTTACAAGAATTGTATTGTAAGAACATAATAAAAGTATATACTTATTTATTAAATTGTTTTGATTTTAAGAAAAATAAAAATGAAAAATATAAATTTACTTTAGAGGAACTGGCGACCGCAGTTGGCTATACATCAAGAGGTTATAATGAGGAATTGAAAAAGATACTTGAAATATTAAAGAATAATGATTTTATACAATATCATAAAGAAAAAATAAAGATAAATAATAAAAATACTTATTATCATTTTTTAGATAATGTAGTGTTAGAGAAACCTATTATTACATCTAATGAGCAGTATGAGGGTGGTTTTATCTTCTAATTGCTTTTGCTTTTGGTTTATGATTTTAAATATCTATGAATTTTTTTCTTTATGATTTAGAAGATGTTTAAAAAATGAAAAAGACAAAGGCAAAATTTGAAAATGGTTACATCAAAATTTGATAAGAATTTTTTTCAAATTTTAAAATTTGAAAATCATAGTAAATTTAATGAAAGGAGATTAAAGCTATGTCAAACAAAATAAATGATAGGTATAATAGGCAAACTGGAAGAAACACATCACATTTAAAAATTGAAAATGATCCTATTGATAATTATATCAATACACATCTAAAGGCAAGAGAACAAGCACAACAATATCAAGAGCAAAAGCAGAAACAAGAGGCAGAGGAACAACAAAAGCAAGAACTAGAAAAAATAATACAAGAGCAAGTTATTAAGCAGATACAAGACATATTAAAAAATTTATTTGATTAAATTCGTAATTTTCGTAAGTATCGAAAATTTTAAGAACTTGTATTTTTGCTATTCAAATTTAAACTGTATTTAGGCTAATTTATTAAAACATTAAAAATATGATAAATTATAAGGGTAAAAATAAAAATGGCTTAAAATGTCAAATAAATTGAAATGCGGTTGTAGGTATAGGAAAAAACGCGGTCGTGGGTATGGAGATACCTTGACCGCGTTTTTTAATCATTTATTTTTTTTATATTCGATTATATCTTGCGTATTACAATTAAATAATTCGCAAAGTTCTTCTAGTTCTTCGACTTTTATTGCTTTCACTCTACCGAAATAATAATCGTTTACTCTTTCATAAGTTAGGCTTGTGTATTGCCTCAATTTATATCTACTTATTTTTTGTTTCTCCAGTAATTCTTTAACCTTAAATTTTATCATTGTAAACACCTCTTTTTAGCCATATTATAAGTAGAACTATTAAAAATTATTAGCCAGTAAAAATATGTAGCTATTAAAAAGTAGATGTATTATTTGTTTAAATATTGTATATTTCGACAAAATGTTGTATAATAAAAAAAATTTAAAGGGGGTAAAAATGCTACAAGATTTTTGGGAATTTACAAGTAAATTTATAACAATAGAAGAATTACAAGCCACCGCCATTTTATCAGTAATAAGTATAATAATTATAGGTTCTTTATGGTGGGGCGATAGGTACGAAAAGAAGTTGAAAAAGGAGAGTGAAAAAAAATGATGTATTTAGATTTAGCAATGTATATAAATAGTTTACAAGAGCCTACAAGATTTTGTGTGATTATAGCAATGCTCATATTCTTAATATCAGTAATATTTATATACAGTATGAAAGATACTAATTGAAAAAATATTGTCGAATTTTGTAAAACGTGGTATAATGTGGAAAGTTAGGGGGGAATTTTAAAATGGAAAAAATAAGAAAAGTATTTATAAATATACTTGATACAATAAAAATCAATAACAAATATAAAGTTTTCTATGTAATTATTCTAATTTTCGTTATTGTGGGTTTTATTGTAGGTAATAAAAGCTATTCTCTAGACGATGGTTATGTTGCTTTTTATGGAAGTCCATATACTCATTATGTAGGTGGGATTAGTATAGGAAAAAGAACAGACAATGTAGAGATAGGAGATAGAACAGATTACAAATATACAGGATTTTATAACTTAACATTTACAAGCCAAAAAACATATTTTGACGGAACAAAAGAGCTTACTTTGGACGATGTCGCAGATATGACATCGGTAAAAGTGCCTACAACTTACTCTTATGAGGCTAAAATGGGAGTATATGAAAATAGTAGTGATTTTCACAAACAAATATATTGGGGAAATATTATAATAACTATTTTACTAATTATTATTTTAGTGATAGCACCTTTTATCTTGCCGAAAATAGTAAATAAAGTGAAATCTTTCAAAAACAATAGAAATGATAAGAAGAAATTAAAACAAGAGAAAGCACAAGTAAATAATAGCTTATCAACAACACAAGCATTAAAAGAATATAAAGAGTTACTTGACAAAGGAGTTATAACACAAGAGGAGTTTGACACAAAGAAAAAACAATTATTAAATTTATAAAGGAGGAAATTTAGAAATGGAAAAAGAAAAAAAGAAATTAAATTTTAAAATTATTATACCAATAATAGTTGCTATTGTAGTTATAGCAATAGTGGGAGTTATTTTTTTAACAAAAGATAAAGAGAATATATCAGAAAACTTAGAAAACTCAGAAAACAAAGTTACAGAAACCGCAGAAAGTAAATATATTCAAATAGATAATATCTATATTGATAATTCTTATACAGATGAACAATTAAATTTAGTATATTTATTTTATACTGTAAAAGCTAATGAACAGAACTTAAAGGTTTCTTCAAAAGATATAGACTTAACAATAAATGACACTAATAAATATAGTTGTACAATGAAAATAGAATATAATCCAAATTATACAGATTATTGTTACAGCGAAATGTTAAAAGATGTTTATGTTGGTTCTACTTTAAAAGTTTGCGCAACATATCAAATACCAAAGGGAGATTTAGCACCAAATAGAACAATAACATTATCTAGTAGCAAATTTAGTGATATAAGTAACCTAAAAATAAACACTAATGATATAAAGACTTTAGAAAATACACAAGAAATTGCTAAAGATTTAGATATAAATATATATAATGCTAATTATGAAGCAAGACAAGACGCAGACACAGAAACAGTAAATAAAGTAAAAACTCTAATAAATGGATATGAATTCAGTTTCCATCCAACAATAGGCACAAAAATTTATTCAGGCAGAATTGAATTTTCTAGTCCTGATCATTTTGAGGTAAACAATGGAGTTTTAACAAATAGTGGTACTTATTCTGTAAAGAATAAATATATTGTATTAACTTATTCAAATACAGGGATGACTAATGAATTAGAATATACTTTTGATGAAAGTGGAGAAATTAACTTTCCTACATTAGGCGGAACTAATACTTTTAGTAGCTATGTTAATTTTGAAAACCACCAATAATGCGGAAGACTAGACCATAAGCAGTATTAAGCTGAACCCTAAGCCTGTAAAACCTAGACCGCTTCGTCTCAGACCTTAAATAAGTAGTGAGAAACATTGACCGCCGTCCGCATTTTCTATTTTAAAGTTTGTAAATATGGACGAATTAAACACAAACAAAAGCCCCTTCTTAAAAAATAATAGAAGTAGGCTTTTTATTTATGCTTAATTCGTCCATATTTCAAGTTACAGGCATTTTAATATTCAAGTCAAGTAATTTGTTGTTTATGAATTTTTAAACGAAATATGACTATTTTAGAGCCTATGCGACAATATTCTTTACAAAATAATGAAAATGATATATAATACAAAAGCCTGAGTAATTAGGTAATACTAACGAAAGGGGGTACATACGACAAATGACAAGTTTTACATTGATATGGTTGTTGTTGCGAGAAATCGAAAGATTGAAAGCAGAAATACAATCATTACAAAACAAACTAGATAAAGAGTAATCTTTGTCGGAGCGAGGGGAAAATCGTTACAGAACCTCGCTTTATTTTTTTTTGAAAAAAAAAGAGTATGTGTCGTTACTCACATACTGATACATAGCTTATGACAAGTTTTACATCACTTATAAGCTATTATTATTATAGCACCTTAAATTTAATATGTCAAACATTTTTTGGAAATATAAAATAAAATATCTTTTTTCAATAGGTTTAACAATACTTGTTTATTTGATTTTTTATTTATATTTGACTATTTTCAAATGTTGTGATATATAATATTTAAACAATTATTTTAAATTACTTGTTTAGACTTGTTTAATATATTTTAAACAAATTGAAAGGAGTTTTGAATTATGTCTTTATGGACTTTTACAGAAATAAGTGAAAGGTTAGAGTGTAGCCCCCAAAACATATACCAAAAAAAAGCAAAATTAAAAAAAATGGGGTGTATTGAAACAGACACAGACGGAAAAGAAAAAATCAACGATAATGGTTACAATTACTTATTAGAACAAAGAAAAAACACTATACAAAATACATCGAACAATTTAAACAAGACTTGTTTAAATAGCAATGAAAAGCCATATAATTCTAGTGAAACAGAAATTAAACAAGTCAATTTAATTGTTGAATTATTAAAAAAAGAAAATGAAAATTTAAAGAGACAACTGGAGGCAGAAAAAGACCAAACAAAATATTGGCAAGAATTGTATGTAAAACAAAATGAAGATTATAAAAAAATTACATTTCCTTTAATGATAGGAACGGAAGAACAGAACAAAAAGCAAGAAGAAAATACCAAAAGAGGATTTTGGAAAAGATTTTTTAGTTAAAACAACAACAATAATAATGTTGTTGTTTTAATGTTTTATATAAACAATAGTTTTAATGTTTTCCGCGACTTGAAAGCATTGAAAAATCAACGAAATCTAATTTTAAATATCACAAAAATAATACTTTCTATCACAAAAATAATACTTTCATAATTTTAAATATCACAAAAATAATACTTTCTATCACAAAAATAATACTTTTTATCACACCTATTGACTTATTTGTGATAATATGATAATATTTGAATAAATTAAGGAGAAAAAAGCCAATGAGTAAAGATTTAATTGTAAAAGATAATAAGCTGATAGAGGCAAAATATAGCTTATCTACATTACAACAAAAAGTATTATTACAAGCTATTGCTAAAATCGAACCAACAGACACAAAGCATATCTATAGATTTAGTATAATGGATTTTGCGGAAAATGTAGATTTAAAAGGCAGTAAAACGATATATAAGCAAATGGTAACAATTTGCGACCAGCTAACAGACCTACGAAAATTTTATATAGAAAAAGAAGATGGTGGAATTACTTATATAAATTGGGTTGCGAGTGCGGAATATATACCAAAAGAGGCAGTCGTTGAGGTTGAATTTAGTCAAAAGTTAATGCCTTATTTGATAGAATTAAAAGAACAATTTACGACGTATTATCTTGCTAACATAATGACCTTAAAAAGTTCATTTTCTATACGAATTTTTGAGTTATTAAAACAATATGAAAAATTAGGAAAAAGAAAAATTAAATTAGAGGAACTCCGCAGACTTGTAGGAACAACAGAAATTGACCAAAATGGCGAGATTATAAAGGAAGATTACGCACTTTATGGACATTTTAAATCGCGAGTTCTTATTCCAGCACAAAAAGAATTAAAACAAAAAACGGACATCTACTTTAATTTTAAAGAAATAAAGCAAAGTAAAAAGGTTGTTGCTATTGAATTTGAAATACTGGAGAACACAAAGAACAAGAAAAAAATTCAAAATTCTATTGACTATGAACAAATTTCACTTGATATATTACATCTACAAGAAAAATTTAAAGAGAAAACAAATGTTGATATAAAATATGAAACACTTGATAAACTTGTAAAAGAAAAAGGCTATAACATAGTAGAAAAATATATTGATAATTGGGATAAATTTAAACATCAAACTATTAAAAATGTGTTAGGTTTTTTTATAGTAGCAGTTATACAAGAATTTGATATTCCAACGAAACAAAATGGAAGTGGGCTTTCTGCTAATTTTGAACAAAGGGAATATACAGAGGAAGATTTAAGAAAGTTATATAGCAATTATATATAGTTAATTCGCATTAGGATCGTTTTAAATCAAATATATTAAGCAAGTAATAATTTGTATAATCATAATAAAAATTAAAGGCTTATAATTGAATATAGAAAGAGGTGGAAAGTATGATAAAATTAGTCAAAGAAGAAAATAAAAAAACTATGTATGTATATATAGATAAAAAATGTGTTGAAATTATAAATTATACAACTATTCAAGATTTAATGGACACATTAAATAAGCATTATCATAATGAATTATTAGAAGAAAAATAAAAGGAGTAAAGAAAATGGAAGATTTAAAAGAAATAAATAACAAATTTGAAGAAATAAAAAACAATAATAATTTATCAGCAAATAAAAAAAGTATAGAATACGCAAGACTTATGACGGAATTAGAGAAAGTTTATAATATACCTATGATACAAAATGAGGAATTTGACAACTTACAAGAAGATGTAAAAGAGTTATATTTAAAAATATCAAATGAAAGAAATTGACTAATCAATAAAAAAATGATATAAGTAAAATAAAATTAAAATACATAAGCAAGGGAGTTGTAAATTATGGTTATAATAAAAAAAGATTTAGAAACAAAAGAAATAGAAATACCAGGTTTTAGAAAAATTTTGAAAAACCCAAAACACCCTGATTATAAAGAATTAAGAATATATATAAAAAATGGGTGGATACCTATTGACCAAGAAGATGACGAAAAAGAAATACAAAAGGCTAAAAAAAGAAAGCAAATAGCAAAAGAGAATAAAGAACGTAGACCAGGATATGAGGAAATGGAAAAAAATATAACAAAACTAGATAATAAAAAGGTGTTAGACGAATTTCAACAGTTAAAAAATATAAAAAACAATTATTTCAATGTTTTAGAGTGGTACAATGAAAAAATGGCAAAGCCACAAAATGAAACAAAAGCGACACCCCAAAAGAACGAAAAAGAAACAAAAAACGAGGGAAAATAAGCAAAATGTTTTGAATTACATACGACCTCAAAAAACTATATCTATTGATATTGTAAAATTAGAGGTTTTTTCTCAAAAAAATAATATAATATAATTTTATGCTCCAGGTTTTCCTGGAGTAATTTTTTTCAAAATTTCTCCAGGAAGTCGCAAAAGTCCACAAATGCGACCACAAAAAACCAGTAAAATAAAGAAACTAATAAAAAAGCTTTAAAAAATGCGACCTTTTCTATTGACAAATGCGACCTCTTGTGATAAAATTAATATAGAAATTGAGAAAGAGAGGTAAAAAAATATGGGAGCATATAAAACAAAAGTTGTAACAAAAGAACAATACACAGAAATTATTGAAACTATAAAAAAGGGGTGTTTAAACACTAGACCAAATGACGAGGTGGCGACCGCACTTGTATTGGAGGCAAATTTAGGAATAAGAATTTGCGACATCATAAATTTAACATTAAATAGTATTGTAAAGGACGGCAACAGATACAGACTAGACATCATTGAACAAAAGACACAAAAGAAGAGGACTTTTACAGTTCCAGTTGAGGTTTACAACTACATCAGTCAATATTGTATTGATAATAGTATCAAGAGTAAAGAGAAAATATTTACAATTACAGAGAGGCAAGTTCAAAGAATTTTAAAGAAGGTATGCGACTATTTAGGTTATAACGACATCAGCACACACAGTTTTAGAAAATTTTACGCAACACAAATTTACATCAATAACAATTATAATATAATGCTAGTTAAAGAATTATTACAACACGCCTCTATCAGTACCACGCAAGAGTACATAGGAATAGGAACAGAAGAACTTGAAAGAGCAATACAAAACAATTTAAACTTAATATAATATAAGATGTGCGGACGGCGGTTAAATCTTCTTAAAACGCGATATAGGAGGAACTGACCGCACCTCCGCGACACTCTCCAGGTTCTCCAGAAACACCTGGAGAACAAACAAAAATTGAAATCTTTGGGGCGACCGCGTTTCAAGGCTTTACAATTTGAAAAAAGTAAAAATTTTTATTATAATTTTTTATGGAAAGAGGTTAAAAAGATGTTAAAAATGAATATGGAAACAAGCATTGATAATATAAATTTTTTAAGATTTATAAATAAACAGTCAAACAACGAGGGCGAAAGCGAGGAAATTGAAAATAACATCTGGAGTTTGAGAGAGCCACTTACACAGGAAAATACAAAACAATAAAACTATTCTCCCGAAACCTACCCGCCATAAGTTTAGTTAATCGACCTGTATTACACAGGTATTATATATAAATAAAAAGAGTTCTAG
>CANQQR010000049.1 GCA_947626035.1 uncultured Bacilli bacterium
GCGCCCTTAGCTCAGTTGGTCAGAGCAACCGGCTCATAACCGGTGGGTCCAAGGTTCGAATCCTTGAGGGCGCACCATTAATTTCATACGGGTAGGTGGTCGAGTGGTTAAAGGCACCAGACTGTAAATCTGGCGACGCAAGTCTACGATGGTTCGAATCCATCCCTGCCCACCAACGACGTATCTGTTCGAACTATAAAACAGATAAATAGAAATATCATTCTGAAAAAGGGTGATATTTTTTAGTTTTATTTTATACCGTTGTCAAAACTCATAGGTGGTTTTAGAACTTATGACAAAGCCAAAATCATATAAAGTTATAGTTAAAAATGAAGTAATTATTGCAAATTATTTTGTTATAAAGGAGAAACAAATCATGGCAAATCAATATGAATTTTTTATAGCTGGTAGAGCTAGAAATAAAGAAAATATATTAAAAATATGCAAATTATTTGATGATTATAATATATCTTATTATTGCTTTTTAAAAAATGAAGATGATTGGGGATATGGTAATAAAAATCAAACACCAGAAGAAAAACAGAAAGAATTTGAATCATTAGATTTAAAGAATGACATTGTTTTAAAATTATTTAATAAAGACTTAAAAGGAGAAAAAAATTCAAAAAATTTATTACTTGTTTTACCAGCTGGAAAAGCAGCACATATAGAGGCTGGAATTGCGTATGGTTTAGGCAAAAAATGTTATGCAATAGGAGAATATGAAGCAACAGATACTTTATATAATATATTTGATGAAATATTCCCAAATCTAAGTAAATTAGAAAAATTTTTAAGTAAATATAATAAAATGATAAATTAAAAGTTACCACTACATAAGAGTATAACAACACATCACTTTCTGATAACAGATTTTAATAAAAGTGGTAAATATCTACGTCGTCCGCACCACACAAAGAGGTTTAAAGCCTCTTTGTGTGGTGCTTTTTCACTTTTTCTAATTTTAGCAAATCATTGATATTAATGCATTTTAACTTTTTTTACTAATTATTTCATTAAGCTTTTTTGTAAAAAAATGTTATTAAAAAATATTGATTTTTAAATCATTTCAATTATAATAATATTATATAAATATAATCAAAGGAGAAGTTATTATGGAAATGAAAAAAGTATTCAAAGTAATTATATTAATAATAATATTATTATTATTAATTACAGTTATACATTTATTAAGAAATTATTTCATTATAAGAAAATTACAAAACAAACTAACTGAAACTACTTTATCTAAAAACTATCAAATTAAACAGACTATAGAACAACCATTATCGTATGTGGTTCTAAATATGTTTCAAACTGAAAAACAAGGTAAGCTTGTAGAACATAGAGTTTCATTAGAAAATTTCGAAGTATTAGAGAATATTACTATTTTTAACGATAATAGTGTAACAACATATAATAAATTAAATGACGAAAAAACTATTAATTATAATAGTACTACTCGACAATTAAAAATAATTAATCCATATAATTTATACACTTCTGACAGTGATAGCAGTTTAATTATAGAGTTATTTAAAACTAAAATTTCAACAATAGAGTATAACAATAAGAAATGTTTTTGTATCAGTAATTCTATGACTCATGACATGTATATAGATAAAGAAACAGGTTTGGTACTAAGAACCTTAAATGGTAATGTAACTTCTTCAAATGGAGATAATATAGAAATAGAAAATAAATATATGTATGTTTTCGATAAAGTTACTAATGAAGATGTTTTGGAACCTAATATAAATGATTATCAATAAAAAAAGGACGGAGCCGTGCGATTCTAACGCACGGCTCCAGCAATGTATGCCAGCCCTTTCGAGATTAGCGGAGTAACTTGTAAGTATTGTAGTACGGGTCCTCTTTGCTTTCGATGCGTTCGATCTTAAAACCTTCCAGTTCCAAAAGTTTTCTCAATTCCTCTTCGGGAAATATGGAACATGTTATTGAGAAAAGTCGGAAAGAATTTTGCTTCCAGTCAGGTCCCTCAAAGATTTCGCCTCCATAGCAGAGTTCAATTACGCCGGTTTCCTGATACTGCTTGATTTCAAAAAACACTATACGCAACTTCTTCTTGCGTGCTTTTTCTACTGCATGCCGTATATCTTTCATCAGCATGTTAGCCAAAAACTCTGGTCTGTTTACAAACATAAAATTTTTTAAAGACATTCTATCGCCTCCATAGTATTTTTGCTCAATCCCAATTACATAAGAATAAGTATTCCTAGATGATGACAATCCTCCTACTTAGGATAAATTATACTTTTTCTATTAAATGGTTGAACTTAATTAAATTATAACATATTATGTTAATTTTTGCAAATTTTTAGATACATATTAAATAATTGAATTTTATTTGTTTTTTTATTATAATCCTAATATAAAAGAGAAAGGTAGATAAAATTATGAAAATAAAAGAAGAAATTGAAAAATATATACCATATAATGAGCAAGAAATAAACGATAAAGCACTAATGCTTGAATATATAAACACATTTGATGATATATTAACAAGAAAAAATAAAATGTGCCATTTTACAGCATCTAACTGGATAGTAAATAAAGACAGAACAAAAATATTAATGATATATCATAAAATTTATCAGTCATGGTCATGGGCTGGAGGACATGCTGACGGAGATAGTAATTTATTAAATGTTGCATAAAAAAAAGCAAAAGAAGAAACAGGACTTAATAATATTTAGATAAGTATTTTTGAATCTTAATTTGAGAGTATACTTTTTGAAAAGTTTATGTTAAAATGTATAAAATAAAATTATTTTATATAAAGGATTAATATGGATACAAAATATTTAGAAAAATTAGAATTTCATAAAATATGTGCTATTTTGAAAAATTATGCTATTACCTACATAGGTCAAAATTTTGCTATAAATTTACAACCATTGGAAAATAAACAAAGTATTATCAAGGCACTCAAACAAACAACAGAAGCCTCTATTCTTTTATATCGAAAAGGCTCTCTTCCTATTTCTGAAATTGAAGATATTACACCACATATAAAAAAATTAGAAAGTACCACTTCTTTAACTATGAAACAGTTATTAGATGTAGCAAATATTTTAAGAATAGCATCACAATTAAGAGACTATTTTTTCTCTACCGATATAGAAATGGCATCTTTTACCTATTTACATGGATTATTTTCAAATCTCTATATAAACCCTTCCATTCAGAAAACTATTTCTTCTGTAATTTTAGATGAAAATACCATTGCAGATGATGCCACAGAACAATTACAAACCATCCGTAAAAAATTACATCATAAAGAACAAGAAATTCGTACTAAATTAAATTCTTATTTGCATTCTAAATATATACAAGAACCTATTATTACTGTGCGTAATGGACGTTTTGTAATTCCTATAAAAAATGAATACCGTTCAGAAATTAAAGGTTTTATTCATGATATTTCTTCTAGCGGTTCTACTGTTTTTATTGAACCTATCGCTATTTTTGATTTAAATAACGCATTAAATCAATTAAAAAATGACGAATTGTATGAAATAGAAAAAATTTTACAAAAACTTTCGTCCCTATTTTTTGGTATAACAGAACAAATGTTAAATAATATCCATTTAATTGGCTTAATTGATTTCATTTTTGCTAAAGCAAAGTATTCTCATTATTTAGATGCTTGTGAACCTATTATCAATGATGAAAAATTGATTAATCTTATTGATGCTTGGCATCCTTTACTAGATAAAACATTAGCAGTAAAAAATGATATTCCCATTGGAAAAAATTATCGTAGCTTAATTATTACAGGGCCTAATACAGGTGGTAAAACTGTTATTTTAAAAACAGTAGGTCTTCTTACTGTTATGGCAATGAGTGGTCTTCATATTACTGCAAGAGAAGGAAGCAGTATTTTCCTTTTTGATAATATTTTTGCCGACATTGGAGATGAACAAAGTATTGCAGATTCCCTTAGTACTTTTTCTTCTCACATAACTAACATTGCACATATTTTAAAAAAATCTACCACAAACAGCTTAGTTTTATTAGATGAGTTAGGCTCTGGCACTGATCCTATTGAAGGTTCTAGTTTAGCAATTAGTATTTTAGAAAAATTAAATGCGTCACAAACACTCACCCTCTGCACCACACACTATCCTGAAATAAAACATTTTGCTCTTGTAACAGATGCCTTTGAAAATGCCAGTGTTGCATTTGATATTGAAACATTGTCTCCTACTTATCAACTTTTAGTAGGTGTTCCTGGTACAAGTAATGCGTTTGCCATTAGTAGAAAATTAGGTATTTCTGAAGAAATAATTCAAAGAGCAAAATCATTAATAGATAAAGAAAATATTACTATCGAAGAATTATTAACTCATATTTATGAAGATAAACGTAGCATTGAAATAGAAAAAGAAAAAATATTAAACAATTCTAATAAAATTGAACAATTAAAAAATACATTAGAAAAAAATGCTTCAGATATCAAACAACAAGAAAAACAAATTATTGAAAAAGCTAAAATAGAAGCCAGAAATATTCTTCTTTCAGCTAAAGAAGATGCTAACACTATCATTCGAAATATCGAAAAAAGTGGTGATAATAAACAAGCAAATCAATTTCGAAATGAATTGAATTCCAAAATTGAAAATTTGCAATCGATATCTTCTCAAGAAAAAACTACTATTGAAAAACCTCTATCAAAAGAAAATTTAAAAATTAATACAAAAGTATATATTCCTAGTCTGCATCAGATAGGAACAATTATATCCATTGGTAAAAATGATAAAATACAAGTACAACTTCCTCTCGGTAAAATGTTTTTCTCATTATCTGATTTATCCATTATTTCAGATAAGTCCATTGATACACACACTCAACAAAAACAAGAAAAATATAAACCACATCCTTCATCCAATAAACATCATTTTTCTGTAAAGTCGATTTCATCTGAAATTCATGTTCTTGGTCAAACAGTAGAAGAGGCTTGTGTTTCTATTGATAAATATTTAGATGATTGTTATTTAAATGGTTTACAGACCATTCGTATTGTTCACGGAAAAGGAACTGGCGCTCTTCGTAAAGGAATTCATCAATTCTTAAAAACGCATCCTCATGTAGAAAATTTTCGTTTAGGTAGCTTTGGTGAGGGCGAAACTGGAGTAACTATTGTTACCTTAAAATAATTTTCTTTATAAAAACAGATACGTTTAGCATGATGAACATAATATGCTAAACGTATTTACTTTTTATATTTTATATATTTGTATAGTATAATCAGAAGATTATCTAATTTTTCTAAATACACCTGAAACTTTTCCTAAAATTTCACAGTTTGGTACAATAATTGGATCTAATGTAGCATTTTCCGGTTGTAAACGAATATGATCTTTTTCTTTATAAAATGTTTTAACTGTAGCTTCCTCCCCTATTAATGCTACTACTATTTCTCCATTATTAGCCGTATTTTGTTTTCTTACTAAAATATAATCTCCATCTAAAATACCAGCCTCAATCATACTTTCACCTCTGACTGTTAACATAAAACTTTCACTATTTCCCACAAAATCTAATGGAATAGGAAATGTATCTGTAACATTTTCTACCGCTAAAATTGGCTCTCCTGCTGTGATTTTTCCAATAACTGGAACATCTACCATTTCTTTATTGGTATAAATGTTTTTATCAAAGGTAATTTGATCTCCTGCTAATGCACCACCTTTTAATAATTTAAGTGTTCTTCCCTTTTGGCTCTCTTTTTTAATATAACCTTTTTTCTCTAATGATAATAAGTACCCATGTACTGTTGCCGTTGATTTTAACCCTACTGCTTTTCCAATTTCTCTCACAGATGGTGGATAACCTTTTGCATTGACTTGTTTTTCTATAAATTTTAGAATAGCTTTTTCCCTTTTATTTAAACTTTCTGGATCTTTTTTTTTCATGTTTTTTCCCCTTTATCAATTAATTTTTAATAGAATTTTTATTTTTTCGTAATCATATCCTTTTTTTATATTGGCAAAACTATAATTCTATTTTCATGATTTATCCTATCACAAAACATTTGATTTGTCAAACAAAAGTTTTTAAAATTTTTGTTTACTTTTTTATTTTTATAACAATTTTATTTTGAGAAACTCTTGCTATTTTATTGATTATCATGTATAATTTTTTTAGTGTTGAAAATAATAAATTTATATTCCTCGTTAGCTCAGTTGGTAGAGCATGCGGCTGTTAACCGCAGGGTCGTCTGTTCGAGCCAGACACGAGGAGCCAGCAAAGTTTCTGTTCGAATTTTATAGAACAACAAAAGATACAACAATCAATCCGTTAGGCGGATTGATTGTTGTATCTTTTGCGTAAAATCATCTAAATCTATAAAGAAAAATCGTCTTCTTCAAATTCTTTATCTATACTATCATATAGTCAATTTAGGTTAATAAAATAAAGATTATGTCAAAGGAGAAAGTTGTTATGAATAACGTAAATATTACAGAAAAATATACTTTATGTTTACTAAAAGAAAAAAAGATTTTGAACAATAGATATGTAACACCTTATTTAATTGTATCTATGATGGTAAGAATGATGTTAGATGGAAATTTGGAAATCACTGATAAAAATGAAATAACACTTAATGATAAAATTCCAACTGTTAGTTACGATAAGAAATTATATGAGATTTTAAAAGACATGAAAAAAGACAAATTAAGTTTAAGATATGTATTAACTTCTATTTGCCAAGATTTTTCAACTAAAAACATAAAAGATACCGAAATTGCTAAAAAGGTAGAAGTTGCACAAAAAGTTATAAGTAATATGTCTGCTATAATTACTTCTTCAATGATAACTGCTACAAGCCAAGTATAGACTTAATAAAAATGTTTTTTCTTACAAAATATAAATCTATAGTTGAGGTGCAACTTTCTGAAAATAGTTTCACCTCAATATTTTTGGATTTTCAATTATTTTCTTTTATAAATAACATATCTATAAGTAAAATGATTAATACCATCTTCCGGACCTTCATCTTCACTTACGACTACCCAATCATCTGAGTTTATTTTTGGGAAAAAAGAATCTCCTTGAAATTCTTTATCTATTTCGGTTACATACATTCTCTCTACATTTGGCATTAATAAATTGTATATCATTGCTCCACCAATAACAAAACATTCTTCTTCTGAGTTAATGTATTCTTTTAAATCATATATATCATGAGCTATTTCCACATTAGGATTGTCTACTTTAAAATCTGTATTATGTGTCATAATAACATGTTTTCGATTTGGTAATACTTTTCCAATAGATTCAAATGTTTTCCTTCCCATAATAATAGTATGATTTTCTGTAATTTTTCTAAATCTTTTTAAATCATCTGGTAAATTCCATAATAATTGATTATTTTTTCCTATAATATTATTTTTAGATTTTGCTACTATTATACTTAACATACTTTTTTCCTTCCTCATTTTATTTTTTCATTTCTTAAATTGCTACTGGAATTTTTCCTAATTTAATATTCTCATTATATTGATATCCTTCTACTTCAAAATCTTCTACTTTGAAATCATAGAAATTCTTTGTAGGATTTTTTATAATAAGTTTTGGAGAAACATTCATTGGTTCTGCTGCAATTAATTTTTCTACTAATGGAATATGTCTATCATATATATGTGCATCTCCAATATTGTGTGTAAGAGTTCCTACTTCTAATCCTGAAACTTGTGCAAACATATATTGCAAAGCAGCATATTGCATAACATTCCATCCATTAGCAGCTAACATATCTTGTGAACGTTGATTAAGTATTAAATGTAATTTTCCCTCTTTTACTAACCATTGTGTACCAAATGCACATGGCTCTAGTGCCATATCCTTTAGTTCATCATGAACAAATATATTGGTCATAATACGTCTGCTTGACGTATCATTTTTTAATAAATTTAAAACATAATCTACTTGATCCATCACTTGTAACCCTTGTTTTGTTTTAAATTCATATTTCCTTGCCATTTGATAACCATATGCTTTTCCTATGCTTCCCGTTTCATCTGCCCACTGGTCCCAAATGTGTGAATTTAAATCATGCACATTGTTAGATTTTTTCTGCCATATCCATAGTATTTCGTCAATTGCTCTTATAACAGTTTTAGTATTATTACGTAATGTAATCATTGGAAATTCTTTACCAACATCATATTTGTTGCTAACACCTATTATAGAATAATAATTTGCTTCACTTCCATCGTCCCATCTTGTTCTAACATTTGTTCCTTCTGATGCATATCCATGTTCTATAATTTCTTTACAGGTCTCTATAAAATTTTTATCTGCTTCTGTCATTTCTATATCTCCTTTACTTATTCGCTTTCTATCCATTTTATATCATAACTTGTGCTATTATTCAACAACTTTATTTATTAATTTACAAAAAAAGACTAGATGCATTTGAAATGCACCCCGTTTAGTAGACACAATAAAAAAGACTATTGTGTTAAAATCTAAACGGAGGTGTATTTTTTA
>CANQQR010000050.1 GCA_947626035.1 uncultured Bacilli bacterium
ACATGAAAAAAGACTAAATTACTAAATTTTAGTTTATTTTGTCATGCCTTTTTTCTGTTTAGCTGTGAATAGTAACATATTTGCTAGTATCTACTAATACCGAAAGTTGAATTTATTATATTAGCCTTACTAAAAATCATTTGATTATCACTAACAGTACTTATAGTACCAATACCCATTGTCATATGATTATCAACAGTAAACACTACACCACCGCTATCTCCTTCTAATTGATAAACAGTAGTTAAAACCAAATTAGTATAAGTATCTATTGTACCTTGATCAATAATAGAAACAGAATAATTAGCATCCACTATTTCTCCTACTTGATAGCCAGTAGCCCTACCAACTCTTGCGACATTTAAACCAGATACAAAACTACTATCATTTGCAACAAATTGTGAAACGCCTAGTGTTGGACTTGGCGAAACACTATAAGAATATAATGTATTAACAGGTGTATAAGATGTTCCGGTTGTATTAATCCATGCAGCATCGATTTGTCCGCCTTTTTGACGATTACCAACTACGCCATAAAGAGTTTGTTGATTTAATTCAACACAATGCCCAGCAGTTACTATACCATAATATAATGATTTTTTAGCAATATACCCAGCACTACAATTATATAATGGTAAATTTAGAGGTCCTCCAGATTTAAGGTCTTCAGTATATTGATAAGTTTCTCCTTGAGAAAATGATAACATATCAGAATCCAATACATCATTCTTAAATTTTTCAATATTTTCTTGATTATATTCAATAAGTCCAATAACAATTCTATTATTTCTAGTATCTAAATAAAAACTAGTTACTAAATCATTTAATTTACCATCTGTAAACAAGCCATTTAAATAATCCATAGTATCTTTTAATTGATTATATGAATAATCAACATATATAATTTTTGCATCTTCTGCTACATCAATCATATCACTATATGCATTCTTTTCTTTACTATTAGCTTTTAATAACTGATTTTCAACTATTTCTACGACAGCATTGTTGTCGTCATCAATATAAAAACCTCCGACATAATCTGGTAAATTGTTTTCGCCAAAAACAGAATTCATTTTTTCTATTTTTTCTGCTGCTTTATGATTTGCTTCTATTTCAGCCAAATAATCTTCCCCAAAATATTCCTTATTAACTTTAATCATTTCTTTTTTCATTTCTGCTGACTCTTTATAATTAGGAATAAAATCAAGTGCGTTAACTTTTAAAATTGGAACAGTTAACGATAAAAACGCCATAATTTTAAATGATTTTAAAATACTTTTTTTCATAATTTCTCCCTTTCTTTTGTATTTTAATATTTAAAATTTTATTTTTTCTTTATCACCCTCACTTCCTTTACTGGCGCTAGTAAAATCAAAGTCGTTGTTTAAATAGCCCTTACTCTATTTAAATGGTAATAAATAACCATCTCTAAAGTTTCCATTTTAACATACTACACAAGTCATTACTTATTTACTATTGCATCAAGAACATCATGTATAGGTTCAATAATATAAAAATTATCTTGAAAAGAATAATTATCGTTTTCATAATCACTCTCAGTTTTTAATTCAATATAACTAAATTCTGGTGCTGTATATATATAAATATCATATATCAAACTACCATCTTCTTTATACATTCCTAATTTAAAAGAAGAACCTACTGAATAAATAGCCTCATCATTTTCTATTTTTCTTCCATCAGAAATTATACTAATAATACTATCTATATCTACACTATCAGTGACTTCTTTAACTATCTTCCATTTTTTAACTTCGTCAGTTCCATAATCAGGCCTATATATTTTTATTACTTTAACTTTATTTAACTCATTAATAGTTTCAGCATCCAACTTTTCTCTTTCATCCAAACTTGGTATATCAGGTGCTTCTTCTTCCTTTTTAGTGCTTCCACATCCAACAAGCATAAAACACATAATTAATAAAATTCCTCTTAAAAACTTTTTTTTCATAATCAAATCCTTTTACTTATTATTTTTCATTCTATCACTAATCACTTAATTTTACAAGAAAATTCGAAAACAAAAAAATATAAGTGTCAACATAATCAACATCTTATATTTCTTAAATCTACTTATTTACTATTGTATCGATAACATCAAATATAGGTTTTACATAATATTTTTCTCCTCTAACTGTATCGTCTTCATTTTTAGACTTAATTTCAACAAAATCTCCAGAAGTAGTTGGTGTATATACAAAAATATTATATACTAAATTGTTGTCTACATCATACATTTCTAACTTAAAAGAAGAACCTATTGAAACGATATGTTCGCCACTTTCTATTTTTCTTCCATCAGAAACTATACTAATAATACTATCTATATCTACACTATCAGTGACTTCTTTAACTATCTTCCATTTTTGAACTTCGTCAGTTCCATTATCAGGCTTATATATTTTTATTACTTTAACTTTATTTAACTCATTAATAGTTTCAACATCCAACTTTTCTCTTTCATCCAAACTTGGTATATCAGGTACCTCTTCTTCCTTTTTAGTGTTTTCACACCCAACTAGCATAAAACACATAATTAATAAAATTCCTCTTAAAAACATTTTCTTCATAATTATTTCCCCTTTTTTATTGGCTATTATTATAACATTTATTTCTTTATTTTTCAACAAAAAAAATATAAGTGTCAACATAATCAACATCTTATATTTTTAACTTTTAAATATTCATATCTAAATAATCAATCAATTCACTAGTCTTAACCTTAGTCTCTTCCTTAGTATTATTATCTTTAACAGTAATATAATCTCCCTTAACTTCATCCTCGCCAATAATAAGAATAAAACAAGGTTCATACTTAGAAACAAGCTTCCATAATCCTTTCATATTCTTACCAGTATAATCAATTTCACAAGAAAAACCATTACTTCTTAAATCATCTACAACTTGATAAGCAAATCCAGAATCTTCTAAACTCATAACAAACACATCTAAAGTATCTTTAGGAATAAATGCTTCTAACTCTTTAATAATAGTCATAATTCTCTCTATTCCCATAGCAAACCCAACACCTGGTGTACTAGGTCCATCAAGCATCTCTACTAACCCGTCATATCTTCCACCACCACATAAAGTATTAGCTTTACCTAATTCTGGAATATTACTAACAACTTCAAAAACAGTATGAGAATAATAATCTAATCCTCTTACCAAACTTGCATCAACTGTATAAGGAATATCAAGTAAATCCAAAGCCTTTTTAACATTCTCAAAATATTCCTTTGACTCATCATTTAAATAATCAATAGTCTTAGGAGCATTTTTAATATAATCTCTTTCTCCATCATACTTGCAATCTAAAATACGCAATGGATTTTTATTAAGCCTATCTTTACAAGTATCACACAAATTATCATAATCATTCTTTAAATACTCACGAATAACCTCATTATATCTAAGTCTACTCTCTTTATCGCCCAAACTATTAATCTTAACACTTAAATTAGTAATACCAAGTCCACTCAAATACCTATAAGCAAGACTAATAACCTCAGCATCCAAATATGCACTCTTTGGCCCAAAAACCTCTACACCTACCTGAGTAAACTCTCTTAATCTTCCACTTTGAGGCCTCTCATACCTAAAAGCACTACCAAAATAATAAAACTTACTAATTTGCTCACTATAAAACTTATTCTCAATATAATTCCTAACAACACCAGCAGTAAATTCAGGCCTTAAAGTCATATTTCTACCGCCCTTATCAACAAAATCATAAGTCTCTTTATTAACAATATCAGTACTTTCTCCTACACCCCTATAAAAAAGATTGGTCTCTTCAAAAGTAGGTATTTTAATATAACCATAATTATACAAATTCATAAAATTATCAGTATAACTTTCAATATACTTATACACTTGTGCATCTACCCCAAAAACGTCTTGTGTCCCCTTTGGCTTTTGTATCATTCTATCCCTCCTAAGTACTTCTATTATACATATTTACCTAAATATAGTCAAACATTTTAAAAACGCTGCATAAGATTAAATATGATAAAAAATCTACTAAAAAATAAATTTGTAACAGGTACACTAATACTACTAACTGGAGGCTTCCTATCAAAATTTCTAGGCTTCATACTAAAAATAATAATAACAAGACAAATAGGCACCGAGGGAATAGGACTCTACTCTCTAATAACCCCAACATTCAGTCTATTTATAACAATAGCCACATTTAGCTTTCCAGCCTCAATTAGTAAATTAGTAAGTACACCTAAAAGAAGCAGTAAAAAAATAATATTCAGTATAATACCAGTATCTTTACTATTAAACCTAATAACTCTCTTAATAATTTTCATAATATCTTACCCACTAGCAAACACATTCTTAAAAGAACCTAGACTATATTACCCCTTACTATCTATCGGTTTCACACTTCCATTTATAGGCCTATCAAGCATAATAAAAGGCTACTACTGGGGAAAACAACGAATGGGCACCTACATTTTATCAAACATAGTAGAACAAATAGTTAGAATACTAATACTTTTATACCTAATACCTATATTTATAGAAAAAAGTCTAGTCAAAACAATATGTATAATAATACTAGTAAACATGATAAGTGAAACCTCTTCAATAATAGTAATGCTTCTAGGTTTACCAAAAAACATGACATTAAAAAAAGAAGACCTAAAATTTAATAGAACAGAAGTAAAAGACATACTAGAAATAAGCATCCCATCAACTAGCAGCAAAATAATAGGCTCCTTTGCTCACTTTCTAGAACCCATAATATTAACAAATACCCTATCATTAGTAGGCTACTCAAAAAACTTCATAATAACAGAATATGGAATAATAAACGGCTATGCTCTAGCACTATTACTTCTACCACAATTTTTCACAATGAGCATATCTACATCTTTAATCCCAGAACTATCAAAAAACTACGCAATAAAAGACATAGCAAAATGTAAAAAAAGAATAAAACAAATAGTAACCTTATCTCTAATAATAGGAATTTCTTCAACACTAATAATATTCTTATTCCCTAGTTACTTTCTAAAACTAATATATAACACCACCCTAGGCTCAACCTACATAAAAGTCCTAGCACCTTTCTTCTTACTATACTTCATAAACACACCAATAAACAACAGCTTACAAGCTTTAGACAAAAGTAAAGAATCATTCTTCATAACCTTAATAACAAGCACAGTAAAACTAGGAATAATATTCATTACTTCATTCTTAAAAATAGGAATGTATAACCTAATACTAAGTATAATAGTCACACTAATACTATCAACTTACCTAAACACAACAGTACTAAAAAAAGCACTAACTATTTAATACTATCTTTACTTATAATATAAGCCTTATTATTTTTATAAAAAGCATAAAACACTTCACTCACATCAAAATGTTCCTTATGAACTAAATCAATAACCCAATTTACATCTTTATCTATATACTTTAACGTATCTCGCTGTATAACACCATCCAAAATAAGTGGAAAAGGATTTTCACTCTTAATCTTAAGAAAATTATACTTAAAAATATTAAGTTTACCATTATTCTCTAAAACAGCATACTCAACATCTGCTAAATTCTTAACACCATTACTTCTAAGCTCCAAAAGTAAATCATCCAAAGTATACCTTTGCTTTACCATCTCCTTAAAATTAATAACACCTTTATTAATAATAAGAACAGGCTTACCCTCAATAAAATTTCTAAATCTATTAAATTTCATAGTCATATATGCTGAAAATATTTCTAAAAACACCAAAAGTAAAATAGGAATAATAGTTATCATTAAAGGATCTTTAGTATTTTCAATACTAATAGCAACCATCTCAGCTATCAAAATACTAACAACAAAATCCTGCACACTAAGTTGTCCTATCTCTCTTTTACCCATAACTCTATAAATAATTAAAATAAAAACATAAAACACAAATGTTCTAAATAAAACAGTAAACAATTCCATTATCTTCACCTAACATTATTATGTATAAAAGAATAATATTTTAAACAAAAAATATAATTAATTAGGAGGCTTTATGACAAAATACAAAAAATTATTAAAAAATCTATTAAAATTCTTTTTAAGTATAATAATATACCTAATAATAATTACTTTACTAAGTTCATTTAATCTAATAAACTACAAAACAGTATCAGTAATAAGTTTAATATTCATGGCTTTACTATTCATAATATCTGGAATAAAAACAGGAAAACTATCTAACAAAAGAGGTTACCTAACTGGATTAATAACAGGAATAATACTAGTTTTATTACTCTTAATAACATCACTAATATTTAAATCATTTCCAAATAAATCTTCATGGCTTTATTACTTAGTACTAATACTTTGTAGCACATTTGGTGGAATGATAGGAATAAACAAAAAGTAGTCCAAAAACTACTTTTAATTTTCTGCTAATGCACAACTACTTCCGTCAGCAAATTCTTTTACAGTATAAGGATTACTTGACAAACCACTACCCTCAAATTCAACACAAGATTTTAATGAAATTACTGGACGAACGCCGATATACATATCATCGACGGTGCTTTCGAATAACAGACCAGGGTTATAGGAACCAACCATTTCGAACATGTATGCGAGGTCACCGTTAAAGAAAGACGGACTCATTGTCCACCAATTATTTTCACCAGTTGCACTAACTTCGCTTTCGCTTCCACTTTTTGAATTTCTATAATAATAAGCATCTGGATTATTTGTACCATATACGCCACCTGCATATGAAACTTCATCTGCGGTCATTAAACCTATCGACTTTCCCGGAACACCATTAACTACGTTTGAAAGTGCTCCATTTCCTCCTGATACTGTGCTATAACTAAACATATCTTTTTTTCTCTCTGTATCACTTTTTGAATCTGTGTGAAGTTCTCCTAAATATGTATTTCCACATTTAAATGATGGGTGGAATTGTGAAGTGCTTGCATCCTCTCCCCAACTTATCGCATTTAATGTTAGTCTTTGCGTTGCTGCGTAATACATCATTCCACTTGCAGACCAGTTATCATTACTTCTATCATTACAATATATTGCTGTTTTACTTATATATTTATCAAATGATTGTAAGTTAGTTGCATACCATGTATCTAATTCTGTCTTTATTGGACTATTTGTGCTATTTTCTCTTATTTCTGAAAGTGTACTTCCTGTACTATACATATAACCTACATATGCAGGGTTATTATGATTACTTGCATGATGATTATACATAAAATTACCATCACTTCCAATATTCCCACTATTAATTATATACGCTTCTGTTGTATCTGGACTAGTTCCTGCATACAAGAGTCTTATACTCTCGTCTTCATTCATTCTTATTATTCTCCAATATTTATTTGCAAAATAAACCCAGTTATCAGTAGCATTTCCTGCATAATAATATACTTTATTTCCTCCCTCTGTCCAGTTTCCATCTTCATAATATTTAGAAGAAGCTGATACTATATCTCCAAAACTTCCATCTGCTCTTTTTCCTACACCATTAAATTTATCTTCAAAGAAAACAAGAGAACTACTTTTGTGTTTTCCAATCATTAAATTACCTTTTATTTTCTTTCCCATATCGTCACTTTGGTCTTCATTCTCATTACTTACATATCTAAACTCTATCTTATACTCTTGTTTTTCTTTATCTTGTATTGTTATATTTGATAGTAATACTTCTGTTGTTGCTTCTTTACTTTTTGGAACAGGTACAAATTCATTCATACTAGAACCACTTCCACTTATACATGTTATTTTATATTCTAAATAATCACTCACAAATGTATTTATTAAGTTTTCCATTAATATATCATAATAATATACACTTCCACTTTTATTTTCTACACTAAATGTTTTAAATGTTTCCCATCCAGGTTTTACCTCATCACTTTTTAATTCAGAATTATCTGTAAATATTATCTTTAACTCGTCCGTTTCTACCACCATGTCTTTTCCACTACCTATTATTTGTGCAGTCCAATATGCTGCACTAAACCCTATTGTTACCATTAACATAAATACTATTCCTATAATTAAATACTTTTTCTTTGCTTCCATTATCTTTCTTCCTTTCTTTTTTTAGACAAAACAAAAATACATAGAAAAACTCTATGTACTTATGTGCATTAAAAAACTATAAAGGTTATTTGTAATTAACCCCCCCCGATTTTCAAACTAATGTTTTCGAAAGAGATTATTTTCTTCATAGTTTTCTTATTCTCCTTAATATATAATTTAATTATAGTTTATACTTTTGTTACTGTCAATTATATTTTTACACAAATTTTTTTAATTTTTTTCTCATACCAAAATTTAAAATTGGTATGCTTTTTGTGTTACTTTTGTGTTATTTTTGTATACATTAAAAATTTAATTTAACTTAAAATAATAAATTTTCATCAAATAAATTTGACTTTATATAAAGAAAATTA
>CANQQR010000051.1 GCA_947626035.1 uncultured Bacilli bacterium
TTCTATGGGGTAAGGGGCTTATTGCCTTTTTTTAAAAAACTTGTTTTTTATTATTGTTTTTGGAAAGCAATAGCATAGATTTTAAAGAAAAGGAAGTGCTATAATGCAATTAGAAACAATGATAAAAATATTAAATATTAAACCAAATACTACAATAGATGAAATATTAGACAGTCTTATAATTTATTTAAGAAAATCTAGGAAAGATATAGAATATAACAAAGAAGAAAGCGTTGCTAAAACTCTACAAAGACATGAAAAAGAACTACAAGACTATATAATAAATATCTTTGGTAAACCAATACCAGAATATAACATCTATAGAGAAGTTGCATCTGGAGATACTATAGAAGATCGTCCAGTAATTCAAGAAGTACTATCTTTAATAGAAAGTGATAAATATAAAGCTGTAATTTGTATTGAAATAGAAAGACTAGCGCGTGGTAATACAATGGACCAAGGTATTATTGCTCAAACATTTCAATATACAGAAACTAAAATAATTACACCATTTAAAATATATAATTTAGACGATGAAGACGATTTGTCATATTTTGAAGATGGCCTATATCAAGCTAGAAAGTATTTAAAATATACAAAAAAGATATTAAACAGAGGAAGAGTTAGAAGCGTTAAAGATGGAAAATATATAGGTTCTGTTTTACCATATGGCTTCAATAAAATAAAATTAGAAAATGAAAAAGGCTATGTTTTAGTAGAAAACAAAACGGAAGCAGATATCATCAGATTAATAGCTGATTTATTTTTAAATGGATTACATATAAATTATACAGTAAAAGAAACTGATACAATTTCTTCTATTGCTAAATTATTTGGTCTTAGAAAAAAAGAAATAATAAATAATAACTTAAATCTAAAAATAGGAAAAACTATTAATATAAGAAAAAACTTAAAAAATATCACTTATCAGATAGAAAAAAATGATACAATAGAAAAAATAGCAAATAAATTTTGTGTCGAGGAAATTTCTGTAATAATTCCAAATACATTATTTGAACCGGCAGAAATCGTCAATATCGACATAAATGACATGAGATGTATAAATATAGCACACTACCTAAATTATTTAAAATTCAAGCCGAGAAAGTCTTTAGAGTGGACAAGTAATATAATTAGAAATATTTTACAAAGCTATGCTGTATATGGTTACCTAACTTGGGACAAGAGAAAAACAACTAAAATACTTAAAGATGGTAAAATAATAAAAAATGTACTTAACAATAATGATTATACTTTAGCCAAAGGAAGACATCAAGCAATTTTAAGTGAAGAAATAGGACTTAAAATTAAAGAAAAATTTGAAAAAAACAAAAGAAAAAAAGTAACAAATAATAAAGAATTAAAAAATCCTTTAGCATCATTAGTGAAATGTGGTTATTGTGGTAACAATATGATTAGAAGACCATACACCAAAAATAAAAATACCAAACCTCAAAAAAGAAGACTGTATTCTGTTGATAAAGATAAATTAAGGTTATTATTACGAGAACAAAAAGGAAATCTAAGTTATTCTGAAATAGGTAAAATGTTAAATATCTCAAAAGATAGAGTGTGTCATTTTTTTGCTACAGATGTTAATAAGATGGTACTTCCAACACCAGAAATTTGGAATAACTTAAAAGAAATATTAAATATTAAAACAACAGAGTTTGATAAAGCATTAAAAACATATGAAACATATATACCGATTCACGAAGATACACTAATATGTTCAAAACTAAGATGTACATGTGTAGCAAGTAACTTAAGTTTAGTTGAAGAAAGAGTTTTAAAACAATTAGCAAATATACTAAAAGATTATAAAATTTATATTAATAATTACAAAGAAGAAATAAAAAAAGAGATTTTTAATAAAAATAATCTTATAGAAAATATAGAACAAGAAATATCTAAAAGGAAAAGCCAAATAGAAAAAGCCTGTGAATTAATAGAAACTGGTGCATATAGTCAAGAAATGTTCATTCTAAGAACAACTAAATTAAACAATGAAATAGCAGACTTAATAAAACAAAAGAACGAACTAAACAATACATCGGAAATAGAAAAAAAATATAATAATCACAAAAAAGCCATCCCTATTCTTGAAAATATAATTAAAACATACAAAACCTTAACAACTGCAGAAGAAAAAAATAAATTATTGTCCTCAATTATTAAGGAAATAATTTATACTAAAGATAAAGGTGGCCTATATTTAAAAGATAATTTCAAATTAAAAATAATAATGCGTTTATAATTTACATCATGAGTGAGCCAATTCCTCAGTTGCAATATCAGAAAGTAGTGCTCTACCCTTTCCATCAGGCATAGTAAACCTTTGACACAAATACCTTAAAGAAGCAGCAAGTTCCCCATTAGCCCCGCCTAACTGATCATTTAAAAGTTTAGCCATCCTCAAATCCTTTTTCTTCACATTAATAGGGTACTCTAACATCTTTTCATACTTAAACATCACTTATTACCTCCCTCATTCATCCAAGGCCATGGATCCTTAGTCCAAACATACTCATCATAATTACTAACCTCAGTCACACAAATAGGACCATACTTTTTCTCATACATCTCCTTATACTTCTTAAGTTCACTAACACTACTCTTAAACTCATTAAAAACTTCCATATCTTCCTTATTAACATCCAAATATAAAGTCAAATCAACTACCTTAAAAGTTAACTCTTGAATCTTTAAAAGAAGCAAATCCTTTTCTCCCTTAACAACTACATTATAAACATAATTCTTATATGGAACATACAAATCTCTAAACATATTTCCCTTATTAAGACCCTCTTTAGCACTAAACAAAGCCTTATCTTTCTTCCTAAAATTATTTATATTAATATTATTAGCATTAACTAAAAAATCAGTGTCCCATACCTTACTATCTAAAGTAGTCAAATTTTCTTCATACATATTATTCTCTTCATAAACATTATTTAAATTATCTCTTTCATCATAATACATAAATTTCTCCCTCCACTCATATTCTATGAAATGTCTACCTAAAAGAACGGGCTAATGCTTATAACTAAGTAAATTTTAAACATAATAATGTAAAATTAGTGTTTACATATTGAATTAAATTAAATCTTGATGTTACAATGAAAATAGGTGATAAAAGTGAATTATAAAATAACATCAAATTCTGATATCGATACAATCGAATTAGCGCAAAATATTGAAAGTGAAAAATTCCCAAACATGGTAATTTGTCTAGAAGGAGACTTAGGTAGTGGAAAAACTCTCTTCACTAAAGCATTTGCTAAATCCATGGAAATAACTGACAACATCACATCTCCTACATTCAACATAATAAAAGAATATCAAGGAGAACTTAAACTATTCCACATGGACGTATATAGACTAAATGAAGTAAAAGAAGACATCGGCATAACAGAATATTTTAAGAAAAATGGTGTCGCAATAATAGAATGGGCCGACTTAATACCTGAATTACTCCCTAAAAAAAGACTAGACATAAAAATCAAAATAATAGGAGAAAACAAAAGAATATTCACAATAATTCCACATGGAGAAGAATATGAAGACTTATGTGAAAGGGTTTTATAAAACTCTTTTTTTTAATCTCTCTTAATTAACTGTAAAGAAAGCCCTAACAAAATGAAAAAATAAAATATAAGCACTATACTATTAAAAAGATATGAAAAACTAGTATTATAAATCATATTATTAAAAGCTAAAGAACACCTATCAAATAAATAACTATAATCTAAATAAGGAACAAAAGTATACTTAATAAAACTAACCCCATACTTTATCAAACTCTCACTTATAGTTAAAGATGTAATATAAATAATAATAATACTAACCAAAGTAAAAACACCACCCTTAAACAAAATACACAAAAACATACTAAACATACCTAAAAACATAAAAGGAACCAAATAAACCAAAGACTTAACCAAAAACACTAATAAATAACTAACATTATAAAATTTACCATGAATAAAAAGTGGATAATGTAAACCAAATATATTTTTACCTGTTAATAAATGTCCACTTATTAACACCACTATGTCATAAATTAAAATATAAAATAACATAATAAGAAAAAGTGTTAATAACTTAGAAACTAAAATATACCCCCTTTCCTTACCACACATAAAAACATACTTAATAGAACCTCTTGTATAATCATAACTAAAACTATTAAACCCTATAAAAATAGAAAAAACACCAAGTAAAAACATAAACACCAACATATAATCTAACAAAGAAACAAGCTTACTATTATCTAACAATTTAATCCTCTTATTCTCTAAAGAAATACACTCTTTATAAACCTTATAACTATCTAAATACTGTTTATAACTTCCATACTTATACACATCCTTATATTCACTCTTACTAAACAAACTAACTAAAGTATAATCACTAGTAGTACCACTAACATTCTTATTTAAAATACACAAACATAAAACACTCACAAATATAATCAACATAATACTATAAACAAAACTCTTTTTCTTAGTCTCTTTATAAAAATCTGCTTTAACTAAACTAATCAACACTTTCACCATCCATCATACTAATAAGCATATTTTCTAAAGAATTTTCTTCATAAACTCTGTAAACTGGAATCTTTTTCTTAACAAGTAACTTTACAGAATCACTAACCTCTTCTTCACTCATATAAGCACCCATTTCTTCTCCTAAAGATAACACTTCTTTAGCCTTACTATCGTCTCCCACCTTAAACTTAATAAACTTATTATCTTCGCGCGCATTAATCTCTTTCTTTATAATCTTCTTATCATTTAAAAACAAAACTTCACTAGCCACCTTAGAAACCTCAGAAATAATATGAGAAGAAACAATAATAGTCTTATCTTTAAAACTAAGAAGCAACTTTCTAAGTTCAATAATCCCCTTAGGATCAAGTCCATTAGTAGGTTCATCCAAAATCAAAACACCAGGGTCCTTTAAAAGTGAAATCGCAATACCGAGTCGCTGCTTCATACCTAAAGAATATTTTTTCACTATCAAAGTATCATTAATATCTAAATTAACCATCTTCATAACAGTCTCAATCCTACTAAAAGGCGTATCATAAAGTAAACTAAAATACCTTAAATTTTCATACGCAGTAAGATAATCATAAAAACTAACAAAATCAACAATACCAGAAGCATCTAAAATAGCATCCCTATACTCACTTCTAATATTATAGCCATTAATAATCACTTCCCCCTTAAACTTATAAAGTCCTAAAATAATCTGTAACAAAGTAGACTTACCACTTCCATTAGCACCAACTAACCCATATATCTTTCCCCTTTCTAACTTAAAACTAATATCATTTAAAATAACACTACTTCCCCTACTTTTACTCACGTGATTTACTTCTAAAATATAATCCATTAAAACCTCCTTAAAAAAGAAAGTAACACAAATTATACAAAAAATCAAACACCCCCAAAATTAAAAAATGAAACACAAAAAATAAAGAAAATTAACCAAAATTCAAAATTACCCTACATATTTAACCAAAAACACCAAAAAACACCCACCAAAATTAAATTTTAAAACATAAAAAAAGAAGAAAAAAATTAATCTAAATTAGCATTTTCTTCCATTATTATATCTTTAAAAAGCTCTTTAAACTCAATTATACCCTTTTTAATAGAATCAGGGTAAATATTCTTACTATTCCTAAAAGCATTAAAAATATGAGTTATATTAAGAGTCTTACAATTTTCAAACACAGCATTACTAAATGCACTAGCAAGCAAAGTAAGTGAAATATCAGGGTATCTATTACCTATCTCATAAATTCTTCTATATTCGTCAGTATAATCAACAATAAACCTAAAAATCTTCTCCTTTTGATAATCTGTATAAGGAATAACAACCCCACTTTGCTTCTCAAACTTAGGATAAGTCCCCATCAAAATATTAACAGTCTCATCAGTACTAGGTTCCTTAACCTCAACTTTCAAAAAACGCCTCAAAAACGCCCTATCTCTTAAAATATATTGATCATACTCTTCTGTAGTAGTCGCACCTATCATTTTAACAGATCCTCTATCTAACACTGGCTTAAGCATATTAGCAAAATCCACATTCAAATTACTAGTATTTCTACTAACTAACAAATGTGCTTCATCAATAAACAAAATAATATTTTCTTTTTCTTGAAGTTCACTAACTAACCTTTGAAGCTTATTATCTTTAACCCCACGTTCCACTTCAACATCGCCAAGTAAATTAGAAACATTAATCTTTACTATCTCATGATTTTTAATAACATCAGGAACATCTCCTCTTTGCATCTTATAAGCAATACCCTCAACTATAGCAGTTTTACCTATACCAGGCTTTCCAACAAGCATAGCACTTTTCTCAAAAGTTAAAAGAGTCAAAATAACTTCCTTAATCTCTTTTTCGCGTCCAATCGCAGGATTAGTAACATAATTTTTACTAGTTAAATTTTCTCCATAAGTTTTTAATATACTAAACTTACTATTATCAAAATCAAGAATTTCAGTCTTATCATTCATATAATCCACCACATAAATTATACTACACTTTTAATAATTTTCATAATATTTAACTAAAACTTTACACAAATGTATAAATTTTATATAATATAATCAAGTAAAATTTAAAAAGGGGAAAAACCATGAACGATAAAAAAAGGCTATATCAAATAATATCACTATTCTTAATACTAATAGTAACAATAACTGCTATAATAAACTTCATAATAGCAGGTTTACCAAAAATAAGTGACATAACAATAAGTGATAAAATAAATGAAGACAACACAAAAACAATAACACTGAAAATTAAAAATCCATTTAACAAAAATGTAAAATGCGCAATTGAAAAAGAAAACAAAACTAATAGTGAAACTAATTGGCAAAAGCCAAAAAACAATGAATGTAAATTTAATGTAAATGCAGGAACATACTACATATTCTTAAAAGACAACAAAAATAACATCACAAAAATCAAAACTAATAACATAAAAATAAACAAAATAACTGGAATTAAAGTAAAAACTGATAAAATATACCTAACACTAGGAGAAACATACAAACTAGAACCAACAGTTGAAGCAATTGGAGAAATAGACAAAAGTATAAAATACATAATAGAAGATAATGAAATAATAAGTGTAACTGACGATATAATCACACCACTAAAAAACGGAACAACAACACTTACATTAAAAACAAAAGACAACTACACCATTGACTTAACCGTAATAGTAACTGACCTTTACAAAAAAGCAAGTTTAGAAAACAACAACGAATTTCTAACATGTAACAGATACACTAAAGAAGAAAATGAAACACTAGACGAAGTTTTAGCATTTAAAATAAACGAAGCAGGCTATCAAACAAGAGGCGCAGTAGTTGCAGCACTTAGATTTCTAGTACTAGAGTTTCCATATAGAATAAGTTACTACTTTGAAAACGGAAGACTAAATAACTACGACATAATAAAACATGTAGACGGAGAGGGAAGATACTACAAAAAAGGATTATACCTAAACGAATATAAATTCGAAACAATAACAGATAGTTACACAGGTCCAGCTATATGGGGTTGTCCTCTTATGAGTTATCATGACGAAAAAGACTATGGCTACTACCCAGGTGTAGCATACCCTAATGGGTTAGACTGCAGTGGCTTTGTAACATGGGTACTATATAATGCAGGATTTGACATAGGCGACTCAGGTTCAGGAGACACACCAAGAAACGACGACATGATAGACTTTGGAGAAAGACACTGGATTACAAGAGACTACATATTAAACGGTAATTACAAAGTAGGAGATTTAATTGGATGGGATGGACACATCGCCTTAATCGCCGGCTTTAACGATACATACATATATGTAGCAGAAGCATTACCTGGAGGCGTAGTAATAAAAGAATTCGAAAAAACTGGCTCAAAATTTTATTCACTTTATGAATTCATAAACACAATGGACAACGTATATCAAAATGAGGGAATATACACAAACATGTGGTAATTCCCTCCTTCACAAATTTTTTGGTTGAATTAAAAAGTAAATTCTCACAGATATAAAAAATTTATCTCTTTTCAAACAAAGTGCTGATGGAATTATTTAAATTCTGTAATTCCGATTTTTGCTAGATTAAC
>CANQQR010000052.1 GCA_947626035.1 uncultured Bacilli bacterium
GAAGTCTGCCCATTTTTTGTTAAATTAAAAAAAATTAAAAATAAAAAAAAGACTTGACAATGGTTAGCAAGTCTCCTCTCTCAACTTATTAAAAGAAAAGGTAAACACTAAAGGCTACTTAAATACTTCCCATAGTTCTTTAGACTAACATAAGCATTTATTAAAGTCAAATTTTCCAAAATTGAATTTTGAGCATTAAATTTGTACCAAAATAATACACATTTATACCAAATAAAATACAAAAATAGTACAAAAGTAATACAAAAAGCATACTAATTTTAAATTTTGGTATGAGAAAAAAGTTTAAAAAAATATAATATAAATTTTAAAAGTTATTGATAAAAAATGTGATATTATTTTATAATATTAGTGATATGTTAGGAGATGGTTAGTTATGTCTAAAGAGGATTCATTTATTTTTGATATGATTGACGGGGAACTTTCTAATTTTGATTTAGATACTTTGTATAAGATTAGAAGAAAGTTTGAAGCTAATAATTATGATACTGAGGTTATAGATAAGATAATTGTTAGTAAAGAGAAAGAGGAAAAATTAAGTAAGAGTGATGATTTTGATGAGCTTATGCCTTGGGAAAGAGAAGAGGTTGATAGTGGGAATTATGAGCCATTTAATTTTGAGGAAGAGGATTTAGAGGATGATGATTATTATAATGATGATTTAGATTAAAAATGCTTGCATTATTGTTATGTGTATGTTATTATGTAGATATGAGTGAAAGATATTAGTACCCTTTTAAGGGGATGTGGTCTGTGGAGGATTTATCTGATGAAGCAGAAATGGATGATCGTGAGGTTATCTTTTGGAATTGTTTTTATAACAATTGGTTGATTTGGTCTTTCACTCTTTTTTTGTGCATATATTTTGTGTGGACAATTATTTGTTTATTTGGTATAATACGATTTATGGAAGCAGAAACTGCTCCTTGCTTCGATTGAAGCCATAGACCATAAGGAGGTGAAGATATGAATAAGTATGAGATTATGTTCATTGTAAGAGCCGATATTTCAGAAGAAGATGTTAAGAGTACTGTTAAATCTTTTGAGGATGTTTTAACTAGTATGGGTGCTAAGATTATTAATTCTAAGGATTTAGGACAAAAGAAGTTAGCATATGAGATTAAGAAACAAGTTAGAGGTGTTTATCATTTACTTAATGTTGAGTGTGATAGTAAGGCTGTTAAAGAGTTTGATAGAAAAGCTTTAATAGATGAGAAGATTCTTAGACATTTAATAATTAAGGAGGAAAATTAGTATGAATAAAGTAATACTAGTCGGAAGACTTACAAGAGATCCAGAAGTTAGAACTATGCCTAGTGGAAATCAAGTTGCATCTTTTACTCTTGCTATTAATAGAAATTATAAAAATAAAGAGGGAAATGTTGATGCTGATTTTATTAATGTAAGTGTGTTTGGTAAGCAAGCAGAAAATGTAGGTAAGTATGTGAATAAAGGTAGCATGATAGGTTGTGAGGGAAGAATTCAAACTAGAAGTTATGATGCTCAGGATGGAAGTAAGAGATATGTTACTGAGGTTATTGCCGATAATGTTGAGTTTATGAGTAGTAAACGAGATAGTGCTGCTCCTGCTGTTAATGCTTATGTTGATACTACTAGTTCTGTTTTTGTTGATGAGCCTAGTAGGGAAGATGGTATAGATGTTTCTACTGAAGATCCATTTAAAAATTTTGGTAATGAAGTTTCTTTAACTGATGATGATTTACCATTTTAAGTGAGGAGGGATTTATGAAAGATTTTTATCCAAGAAAGAAAAAGATATGTCAAATGTGTGCTGGTAAGAGTGTTGATTATAAAGATGTACCAATTATCAGTAAGTATATAAATGAAAAAGGTAAGATTTTACCTAGAAGAATGACTGGTGCTTGTGCACTTCATCAAAGACATATTGCACAACAAGTTAAGAGAGCTAGATATATGGGGCTTATATCTTTTACAAAGTAGTTTAGGCTACTTTTTTTCTTTTTAAAAAAACGACTTGTTTAGTCGTTTCTTGCTAGCCCTATTAATCTTAGTATTTCAAGTATACCTGCTAATACACCAGCAACATATGTAAGTGCTGCGGCTGTTAGCATTTCTTTTATTCCGTCTTTTTCTGTACTAGTTGTTAGTCCATATTTTTCTAGTTCTTCTATTGCTTTTTTTGATGCATTAAATTCAACTGGTAGTGTTATTATTTGAAATCCTACACCTATTGATACTGCTGCAATTCCTACGTATAGTAATTCTAAAAATTCAAATATTAAACCTATAATTATTAAGTAGTAAGAAAATCTTGAAATTATGTTTACGATAGGGAATATAAATGATCTTATTCTTAAGAATGTGTAACCTTCTTTATCTTGAATAGCGTGTCCTACTTCATGTGCTGCTACAGCTTGACTTGCTAGGCTAGAGCCATGGTAGATATTTTTAGATAGTCTTATTACTTTTCTAGTTGGGTCATAGTGATCTGTTAGTGTTCCTCCAGTTTCTACGATAAGTAAGTCTTTTAAGTCATTTTTGTCTAAGATTTCTCTAGCAATGTCATAACCTGTTTTGTTGTTTTGTGCTTGTTTTTGTAGATTTTTTCTGTATGTTGCATTTACATAAAATTGGGCTATTAGTGGTATAAATATAATTAATAATACAAATATTAAATCCATAATTCATCTCCTATATTGTTATTATATCATATCTATATGTTTTTAACTATAGTCCTTTTTTTATTCATTATTAAAGTGTAGTCAAATTCGTTATTTTTTTCTTCATGTTTGTTTTGTATAAATCCTACACTTTTTGTTTGTTCGTTTATGTTGTCAGTCATTATGAATATTGTGTTATTAAAGTATATGTTTTCGTTATTAGATAGTGTTAGTTTTCCTGTTTCTAGTATGTTTTTTAGTATGTGAGTTATTTTTATGTTTAGGTTTTTATACATTGGTATATATATTATACTTATTGGGTATGTTTTTATGCTTTCAAATATTGTTTTTTCGTTATAACCTATATAGCCTGCTGGGCTACCTAATATTTTGTTTATGCTTATTTCATTTATATATTCACTTGTGTTTAGTTTTATTATGTTTATGTTTAGTATTTTTCTATATTCTTCTATTAGTTCTTGTGTTTCTTTTTGATTATTTGTTTTTATTAATATGCTAGATGGGAGATTGTTTTCTTTTGTTAGTAGGTTATTTGTTATGTTTGTTAAGTCGTTTATGATGTTGTCTTGATTTTTTATTTTAGTTTTTAGTTTTTTGTTTAAATCTGTAATGTAGTTTTTGTCTTCTAGTTCAAATATTCTTGAGTTGGTTTTGTTTTCTAGTACGTTTTTTAGAGTGTTCTGTGTTACTTTGTTTTTTGTTTGTTTTATAGTAGTGTTGTTTATTTTTGATTTAAGTGTGTCTATTTCTTTTTTTATTATGCTTGCTTTTAGTATGTCATTTTGTATTAAGTAGTTATTTTTTTCTTTTGTTAGTTTATTTATTTTATTTGTTAGTTTGTTATAGTTTGTGTTTTTTTCTATTATGCTAGTTTTAGCACATATTTCGTCTAGTATGTCTATGCTTTTATCAGGTTCGTGTCTGTATTTTAGGTATTTTTTTGATAGTTTTATTAGTGTATCTAGTATGTTTTCTGGAACTTTTACGTTGTGATATTCTTCATATTCTTTTTTTAGTTTTTTTAGAATTATTTTTGTTTCTTCTTCATTAGGTTCGTGTATTAGTATTTTTTGAAATCTTCGTTCTAGTGCTTTGTCTTTTTCTATTGATGTTTTAAATTCTTCTAGTGTTGTTGCACCAATGCATTTTATTTTTCCTCTTGCTAGAGCTGGCTTTAGGATGTTAGATGCGTCTATAGCACCTTCGGCACCACCTGCGCCTACGATTGTGTGGATTTCGTCTATAAATAGGATTAAGTTAGGTCTTGTTTCTAGTTCTTTTATTATTTTTGTTAGTTTTTCTTCAAATTCGCCTCTGTATTTTGTTCCTGATATTACGTTTCCTAAGTTTAGGTTTAGTATTTCTTTGTCTTTTAGGAATGTTGGTACGTTGCCGGTTACTATTCTTCTACTTAGTTCTTCTACTATGGCTGTTTTTCCTACACCTGCTTCTCCTACTAGAATAGGATTATTTTTGTTTTTTCTTGCTAGTACTTCTATTATTCTTTCTACTTCTTTGTCTCTTCCTATTACTTTATCTAGTGTTTTGTTTTTTGCTTCTTCATTTATGTTTGTTGCTATTTTTGTTATTAGTAGTTCTTTTGTGTCTATTTCTTTTGTTTCTAGTTTTGTGTTAAATTCTTCTATGTTTATGTTTAGTTCTTTTAGTGTTTTGTACATGTATGAGCTTTTTGATTCTAGGATTTTGTTTATTAGTGATGGTAGGGTAATGTATTCTTCTATGTCTTGTTTTGATAGTATTATTTTTTCTAATGCTTTTAGTAGTTCGTCACTATAGTAGACAAAATCTAGGGTGTTGTTTCCTTTTTTTAGTTTGTCTTTTATTTTTTCGTATGTTATGTTTTTTTCTTTAAATATGTTAGTTATGCTTGTTTCTTCTTTTAGTATTGCTAGTAGTAAGTGATTAGAGTTTATTATTTCGTCTTTATTTTCTAATGCTTCTATTTCACTTTCTTTTAATATTCTTTTTAGTTCTTCTGTGTATTTGTTCATTAAACACCTCTTTTATATTTTATGATATATTGTGATGTTTAGAAAAAATTTATACAAAAAAAATTCACAAATTAATGTGAATTTTATATTAGTACTACTATTAATGATACAACAATTGCTAGTAGTAATAATTCAAGTACTAATTTCCAACTTGTTTTTAACCATTGTTTGTATGGTATGTGCAAATATTCTAGACCAAGTATTAGCATGATGCTTGTTGGTGCGATTAGTGATGTTACGCCATAAATAGATTGTGATATTATTGCTAGCGTGTTTGTGTAATCAGCATATACACTTACTAGATATGGTGCTGTACCTGTTAGAACAAATAGCATTTCTATGTTTAGTACGCTGCTTAGTATTGTGTTTATTGTTGAAATTAGTACAAATACTATTTTTGCTATTATAGCACTTCCGCCTAGAAGGTTTATTAAGTTTTCTCCGCCAGTTACTAGCCAATCAGTTACTGTTAGTAAGAATGGATGGTAAACAGTGATTATTACTACTGTGTAGCATAATACAACTATTAGTGCTGGCTTTAATATTCTCTTAATTCCTTTACCAAATGCGTTTATTGCATCTTCAAATGATATTTTGTAGATTAAGCATATTAGTAGGCTTGCAAGTAATAGCATTATAACTATTTCTCCATAGTGCCATGTTCCTAATGCTCCAAGGTCGCCTATTAAGTATTTTATGATTGTGTAGTCTCCAATAGTAAATTCTGTTAGTTTTGTGTGGAAATCATTAAATACTTCGATTTGGAATAGGTCATACCATGGTGTGCATCCTAGTATTATAAGTATTATAAGTATTCCAAATATTACGGCGATAGGCCAGAATGCTTTTCTACTTTGTTTCTTTTCTCCTAGGAAGTCAACTACGTCTTCAGTATTTTCTTCATTTTGTTTTAGTGATTTCTTTGCATGTTTTAGTAGGAATGCTATATAGATTATATAGCTTAGTACTAGTAAAGCAATTTTTGCTATTATTTCAGTAGTGTATGTTGTACCAAATACTTGATTTATGTAACCGGCTACAGTAACACTATAAGTACTACCTATGACACCTATTAATGGAGATATGAATGCTGCTAAGAAAGCAGTGATTTTATCATAACCCATTAATAATATTATTCCGCATATTGCTGGAATAAATATGAATAGCATTAGGTTTATTCCAAATACTGAACTTAGTGCTGCTAAGATTAAAGTTATAAATACTAGGAATATTGTTCCTTTTCCTTTTATTTCTTTAGCAATTTTTTCTAATTTGTTTCTGAATTTTCCTGTTTCTGCTAATATTCCGTAGAAACCACCAACTATTATTAAGAAGATTAATGGCATTACACCGCCAGAACCATCCATGCTAAATGATTGGAAGAAAAATTGAAATGCTATGTATGGGTATTCTATTAAGTTATATAAAGATAATCTGCTTAAATCCATGTTCATTATTTCTTCGCCATTTGCTTGTGAAGCTGGTATTATCCATGTTAGCAAGGCTTGGAATAATACTATAAGTATGATTAGTCTAAATATAGTGTTGTCTTTTTTTGGAACGACCCATTTTAGTATTCCTATAACAAATAGTGCGATTGCTGCAATTACTTTAATAACTAATGCATATGGATCAGGGATGAAGCATCCAACTAATAACATAATTATAGATATTATAGCAATTATTGAGAACACTATGTTCTTTTTCATTTTTATTACCTCCTGTGTTAATTATACAATAATTATGTCAATGTTTACAAGTTTTTGTTAGGTTTTATATAAAAAAACTACTTTTTTTGTAGTAGTTTTTAGTTTTCAGGTTTCATTATTGGGAATAGAACTACGTCTCTTACTGATTCTTGGTTAAAGATTAACATCATTAGTCTGTCTATTCCAAAGCCTAATCCTGATATTGGTGGCATTCCTTGTTCCATTGCTAGTAGGAAGTTTTCGTCTAAGTCCATTGTTTCGTCGTCACCTTGTTCTTTTGCTTTTAGTTGTTCTATAAAGTTGTTTCTTTGTATTTCTGGGTTTACTAGTTCTGAGTATGCTTTACAAAGTTCTGTACCGCATGCTACTACTTGGAACACATCAATTCTTCTTTGGTCTAAGTCGTTTCTTCTTGCAAGTGGTATTAGAGAAGCAGGGTAGTTATATATTATTGTTGGTTCGATTATTGTTTCTCTTATTTTTCTTTTGTATATGAAGTCTATTATTTGACTTATTGATTTGTAGTTTTCTAGTTCAGTTTCTGTGTATAGGCCTTGTTCTATTATTTTTTCTTTTAGTTTTATTGGATCTTCTATGTCTAAAAATTCAAATCCTAATATTTTTGTCATTTCTTCTGTGTAGTTTAGTCTAGGCCAGTTTTCTTTTCCAAAGTCTAGTATGTTTTCTTTGTATTCTATAGTTGTATTTCCAGTTAATTCTTTTATTAGTTCTCTTATGAAGTTAGAGTAGAATTTGATGTTGTCTTCGAAATTCCAGTATGCACAGTACCATTCTATTTGTGTGAATTCTTGTAAGTGTTCTGTGTCCATTCCTTCGTTTCTAAAGCATTTTGCTACTTCATAGACTTTATCAAAGCCACCAGCGATGCATTCTTTTAGGTATATTTCTGGTGCGATACGAAGGTTACAGTCTATGTCTAGTGCATTGTGGTGTGTGAAGAAAGGTTTTGCAGAGGCACCTGATACTGCTGTTTGTATTATTGGTGTTTCTACTTCTAAAAAGCCATGTTCTCCTAAGTATTTGTGAATAAACGCATATAGTTTACTTCTTCCTAGAAATACTTTTCTTGATTCTTCGTTTGTTATTAAGTCAACGTAGCGCTCTCTGTATTTTAGTTCTGTGTCTTGTAATCCATGGAATTTTTCTGGTAGTGGTCTTAGTGCTTTTCCTAGAAATTCAAAGTTAATGACTCTTAGTGTTTTTTCTCCTGTTTGTGTTGTAAATATTTCTCCTTGTGCACCTATAAAGTCTCCTGTATCGATGTATTTTTTAAAAAATTCGTATTTTTCTTCTGTTACTGTGTCTATTTTTAGTTCTAGTTGCATGTCTCCTTCTAGGTCTCTTATTTTTACGAAACTAAGTTTACCCATTTTTCTCATGAATATTATTCTTCCGGCTATTTTTACGTCAGTTGTTCCGTCATTTAGTTGTTTTGCTTCTTTTAGTGTGTGGGTTCTTTCGTATTTGTCTGGGTATGGGTTTGTGTATTTTTTTATGTTTTCTAGTTTTTCTCTCCTTATTTGTTCTTGTTCTGTTAGTTCTCTCATTTTTATTCCTCCCATAATAAAGTCAAGCATTTTCTATACAAAACTTTATAATTTTTTTATTTTTTTGATTTTTATAC
>CANQQR010000053.1 GCA_947626035.1 uncultured Bacilli bacterium
TAGAGACTACATTTAATTGTAGTCCCTATCTACCAAATAGTTTTTTATTATTAGTCTACTATTTGGGGGTCACTTCAATTTTCTAGTCTTTTTCTATTTTTAAAAATTTTCTCCTCTACCTTCTGGCAATGCAGGATAATCTAAAACAACCTTTATTTGCATTAGGTACTTAATCGTTCGAACAAATTTACTATTCTTAATTCTTTGCCATAAAGAAGGTTTCACTTCAAACGTTGTTTCTTCAAGATAACTTTCCATTTCTGGAGAAATACCTGACTCAACTGGTGTTGTTGTTGCTGATGCAATATTTCCTACAAGTTCTGATTTTATCTCTGCTTTTGTTTCATTATTTTCTACTTTTGAAATCATATTATCTGTTGATGCCTTTTCACTTCCCACAAATCCTTCATCAATTGGAGCAGGAATATATTTTAGTGCTTCTGCAATTTCAATGCCTATGTAACTTAATGCTTTTGATTTATCTTCAATTCTTTCCATGTCAATTTCGACATGTAAGTTTGACTCTAAGTTATTAATTTTTGCTTCTACTAATTTAATAGCACTTTTATATTCTTCTGCTTCTTTATCCTTTCCTTTGCCAATAATCGTTAATGCTTGTGCAACATCTGCAGGATATTTTGCTTCTACCTTTTTAACAATTTCTTTCCAATTTTTTGCTTTTGCTTTAACTGCATTAGTAGCATCTCGTAACACACTAGCTAATTTAATATTTTTCTCTCTTTGTCTAATTAACTCTTCAATCTTTTTTGTATTTTCTTCAAATTGATTTGTCGCATATTCTACTAAATCGTAAGCAGCTTTATATACACTTCTCGGAAAATTCTTTTTCTTTGGATATTCTAACAAATAAGTTTTAATAGATTCTACTAAATCTTTAAAATAAGAATCATCTTCTAACTGAATAATTTGTTTTTTACTATTCGGGTTGATTAACTTTTGAATTTTATCTATATTGGATAATATCTTTTCTTCCGTGATTACCATTTTCACGTTTACTATGCCTGATTTATGAAAAAATGACATTGTAAACTTACCTCCTTCGTATTGGTCTAATAAAATACTAAAATTATTATATCTCTTTTTTTTACAAACGACAAGTGTTTTTTCGACTTTTTTCGTTACATTTTGATTACATTTTTATACTGTTTTGTAATATTTTCATTTTTTCATATTCTTCGCATTTTAGTAATATCATTTCAATCTCTTCTGAAACATATTACTCTTTTATCATTTTAATTTCTTCAAATCGCTTAATTTTTTGTGTTGTCGTTTTTATCAATTCTTCTTCTGTTAAAATCATTTCTTTCACATATTTATAAGTTGGCATTTTTCTATTTACCTCCTTCACCTTCTCCCACAATTTTGCTTTTATATCTTCGAAACGCTCAACACCATAAATTTCTTTCATTAATTCTAAATCATAAACAATTTTTACACATAATTTTAAGTCTGCTGCATTACCATTTTCCGGTTTTCCAAAAACAAAACATTCTTTTACAGCTGGTATTTTATTTATGTAAGCTTCTATTTCTTCTGGATAAACATTTTTACCATTTTTTAGTACAATAACATTTTTCTTTCTTCCTGTAATAAATAAATATCCATCCTTATCAAGATATCCCATATCTCCTGTTAGAAACCAGCCATCTTCCGTAATTGTCTCTTTTGTTGCTTTTTCGTTACCAAAATACTCTAACATGATAGAAGGACCTTTTACTGCTATTTCACCTATTCCTTGTTCATTGGCATTGATAATTTTTGCTTCCAAACTTGGGAAAATTTGTCCCACTGATCCCATTTTGACACAAGTTTTATGTTCTGATGCAATAACAGGAGATGTTTCTGTTAATCCATACCCTTGATACGTTTCTATTCCTAGTTCGTTTAGACCTTTTTCCGTTTCTGCATCAAACGCTGCTGCTCCTGCCACAAATAGTCTTAATTTGCCTCCTAAAGACTCATGAATTTCTTTAAATACTGTTCTTCTTTTATCGATTCCTAATCGTTTTAAAACATTACATAACCTTCTTCCCCATTTTACTGCCCTTGTTTTTCCCTTTTTATCGATTGATTGTAAAACTTTTCGATACATATTCTCAAATAATAAAGGTACTGAGATCATAACACTAGCTTGATACTCTTTAAGGTTATCTGCAATATGACGAATTCCCTCACAAAATGCAATACAAGCGCCTTCTGAAAAGGGATATAAAAAACCTACTGTAGATTCAAATGTATGGTGTAATGGCAAAAAGGATAAGAAAGTATCTTTTTCATTAACATCAAATACAGATGCAATATCATAAATATTGGCACAAATATTCTTATGAGATAAAGCTACGGATTTAGCCTGAGAAGTTGTTCCTGAAGTAAATAACATAATAGACATACTGTCATTATCAATGGATGCATCTAAAAAACTTCTAGCACCATTTTTTATTAAATCTTTTCCTAATTGTACCAATTCTTTTTGCGAATAAATATTATCTTTTTTTTCTGTATAGTCCATAGATATCAAGTACTGAATTTTTCCCATTTTTTGTTCTTCTACTTTTTTCATTGTTTCATCAAACTTAGAAGAATAAAAAATTGCCTCAATTTCTGAACGTTCAATTAGGTTAAATATTTCATTTTCTGGTAGTGCTCGATCTAATGGTACAACAATACCTGTTCCACAAACAACAGCTAAATAAGCTTCTTCCCATTCATAACGATTTTCTCCAATAATACCAATTCTTTTATCTTTCAAGCCAACACTAATTAATGCTGTTCCTAAAGCATTTATTTCATCAATATACTCATCATATGTCATTTCTCTACAAACATCAGGTTGCTCTGTTTTAAATTTAAAAGCTGGTCTTTGTCCAAATTCCTTTTTAGAATGTTCCATTATTTCTTTTAAGTTTTCAAATTTTTTTGCCTCAAATATTCTTTTGCACCCTTTTACAATTCTCTCTCCCATTTTTTACTTCCTTCCTTGATTAACAATACTTTATATTAACTTTTTAAATAATATCTTCTCATATTCTCCATAAATTTGTTCAATATCAATCTTATCTAACTCTTTTTTTCTTTTATAAATTAAGGTAGAACAAGTTAATGAAAAAATTTCAGAAGCTAAAATTTCTGCATCACAACTTGTAATATCTCCTTTGTCAATTCCCTTTTGAATAACATCTTGTATCACCTGAATATATTCAATTACCTTTTCTTTACAAAATAAATTCCTTGCTTCATTTCCCCAAATTTGACTTAGTACAATTGTTAATAAATTTTCATATTTTGAAAGAGCTTTTAATTGTATTAAACAAATAGCCTTAATTTTATCGACAGTATTATCACATTTAGAAGTTTTTATGGCTATACTGTTTTTTAACAACTTCATTCCCTCTTCTACCAGAAAATTAAATATTTCTTCTTTACTAGAGAAATGATAATATAATGTTCCTTTAGCAACACCTACTGTTGCAGTAATTTCTTCAATGCTTGTCGCATCATACCCTTTTTCAGAAAAAAGTTTCATCGATATTTCAAAAATTTTTCTTTTGGTTCTATTCATCTTTTCTTACCTCTGCTGTATTTTCAATTTTTTTATAAAGTTACATATAACTTATTTTTTTCGAAATAAATTGATTATATTATATAATTGCAGACAAAATTTTGCAATAGTTTTTAGAAATTTGAAAGAAGTTGCCATGGTTTTGCTTTAACTATGATAAAAATATGACAATTTTTAAAATAAAAAGATTTCTTAAAACATTTATTGTAACCTTTCTGATAGCATGGTATAATACTAACAAATCATATTGACTCACATTATAAAAACTCATTTACACTTTCTTTAATGTTAGTTGAAAACTAAATTAATATTAATTATAGGAGCAAAAAATGAATTCAGAAAAAGAAATGATGAAAAGGCAATTGGATTTATCAGTCCCATCAGCTTTTGATTATATATTAACTACACTCATATCAATGGTTGATGTTTTTGCTATCTCTTTTTTAGGAAGTGAAGCAGTTGCTGCAATTGGTGCTATGACATCAGTAATATTTTTTTATAATCTTATTATAAAATCAATTCAAGTATCAAATAACGTTATCGTAGCTAGAGAAATTGGAAAAAACAACTTAAATGAAATGAAAATTTCTACAGGTAATGCCGTTTTTCTTACTATCATTGCACAGATTATTTGTATTTTAATAATATTAATTTTTGGCAATTCTTTACCAAGACTATTTAAAGTTAGTCATATTTGTTTAACTTATTTATATATAAGATTAGTAGGAAGTATTCCTTATGCAATAACTTTTATTATAACTGGTCATGAACGTACGAATGGTAGATCTAGACAAATGCTATATATAAGAGTACTTTCATTAGTATTAAATATAGTTTTAGATTATTATGCAATTAAATTAAATTACGGTGTAGCTGGTGTTGCTTGGGCAACTGTTATTATTGAATTTATCAATATGATATTAGTTATGATATCTGCCAACAAAACTATACAATATAAATATAATAAAATTTCAATTTTAAACATTATTCATTTGGCAAAACATGCCATTATGGATAGAATATTCGATCGTGGTGGTAAATTAATATTAGATATTATTTTATCAAGACTAGGGACATTTCAATATGCAGCACATGTTATATTAAACCAAATAGAAGCTTTTGCTAACGATTTTTGCTATGGCTTTGGAATAGGCATAACAAATAATGTAGGTATTGCATTAGGAAAAAAAGGTAGAGGAGGAGAATTACAAATGATCCAAAAAGTAATTAATAAAATTATTAATTACTTAACCATAATAGTACCATCAATGATACTATTAACTTCTATTTTATTATTACCAATATTATTAAAAGAACCCCAAACACTTAATATTGCATACGAATTATTACCGTTTGTTGTAATATATGCCATATTAATGCCAATAAAATATAAATATTCTAGTATTATGGAAGGTATGAAAGAATTTAAATTTATAGCGCATTTATCATTTTTGGTTAATACAATTAAAATCGTTTTAGCCTATATACTGTCAAAATATATAGGAGTAAAAGGAGTATGGTTAACATTTATTATTATTTACAGTTTCACAAGTGTAATTTTAAAAAATAAAATTATCAAATCTAAAATATTTGATATTTAGAGTCTATTGTTTATCATTACCCTATATGGTTCTACATAGACTAAATTCGTAACTTTATCTTTAATACTTTGAGCCCATTCTTCAGTATTTCCTCTCTCTATACATTTCTTTTTTAGAATGGCCCCAGAATCTAATTGAGGATAAGCTAAATAAAAGTCAATGTTATTTTTATAAATTGTAATTCATCTTTCAATTCTATTTATATATTTACTTAAGGCTAATGGCATATATCTTGGACCTCTAATTACATGTATTCCAAAATTTTTTAATTTACTAAATGATAATTTTCCTTCTTCATATCTTCTTATTAAATCTATTCTCATAGCTTTTTGCATTTCTATATTTTCATTTTTATATTCATAAGGAATATTTACTTCTATTACTTTAAATTTATACATAATTGATGAATAAGGTTTTGCAACATATAAATAAACAATATCATTTATTTTAATATCTGTACTTTGTTTCCATATTATTGTATTATTTTCTTTTAATACTTTCTCTATATCAAAATATTGGGGATTTGCTGGTACTATCCATTCATTTTTAGCATTATTTTTATTTACAACTGTATATGAATAACTTTTCTCAATCAATTTCATTATTTCTTCATCTGATATAGTATTATTCAATATAACTGTAATCCAATTTTTTTTATTCATATGATACGCAGGATAAAAACCTTCCTGTTTTAGTAAATATTCTTTTTCATTTGGTTCTAGTTTTATATCAATTATTTCTACTTCGCCAGTAGATTTTTCATCTAATTTGCTTTTATCAAGATTCATTATTATACCATACCATTTTTTACTATCTTTGTTTCTAAAAGTAGCATATCCAGGAAACTTTTCCCATTCAAATTCTGGCTCATCTCCATACTTTTCCTTTATTACTTTTGTTATTCTGTTTGATTGCTCATATATAAAAGCTTCTCTAGTAAAACAATTCCTTCTAATGTCTTTTAATACCTTTTTAAATTCATCTTTCACTTGTCCTACAAAAGATCCTGTACTATCTTCTATGCGAAAATTAGTATATTCATCTCCAAAAGATACATCATATACTTTCCCTTTAACTATTCCATCATTATTTATTTCAATGTCTACCCTAAAAGTATTATTCATAATATTTTTAGAATATTTGTACAAAGACTTATCTTTTTTAAATCCATATTTAAATATTTTATCAAAATCAATCTTTGTTTTTTGAAATAATTCTTCTTCAATAGTCATTTTATTCTCCTCTATTAAGTTACTATTTATCTAACTATTATTTATTAAATATTATAATTTTTAAATATCTTTTTGTAGTATACTACTTTTCTTTTCATATTTTCTAAAGTTTATTTTTGTACAAATTAATTCATATGTAGTTGAACACATTTGTCCTATAATTGTACAAAAAGGTGTTGGTACAAATGATATACTTGTTCTTATTATATAAGCAATTATCATATTCAATGTCATATTTAATGCTGAATCTTCTAACTGTAAAAAACAAATCTTTATTTCTATAAATGGTCCTAACATAAAATCTAATATATGTAAAGAAATAAATATACTCACTATCTTTAAATCAGGTTTATAAAACGGATATGCAATTAAAGACATTAATATTACTGATAAAATTAGTAAAAAATATAATTTTAATGCATTTCTAAAATGTTCATTATAATCAAATTTTTTCTTTGCAATATCTACTTTTGCTACTGTTTTTACTGCATCTGTTATATCCCATTGCATATCTGTTACTAATGTTGCAAATGTAATTGCTATCATATATTTCTCTCCATATTCAAAAGCATTACTCAATCCAAACAAGTACATTATAAAAAACATAAAATTTACACTAAATGATACAGAATTGTATTTAAAACAATTTTTAATATTGAGTTTAAAATCAATTTTTTCTATATTCTTTACGTACAAAATTATATCTATGCCAAAAATTATAGCTCCAGTTATTAAAGCTGTAACTAATTGATTCTTTGTAATAATTGCTGTGCTTATTAAAATTATAAAATTTATACTATTAAACATTATAGAAATTTTATTTGCTTTTTTATTTTCTTCTTTATAATATATTTTTGTTAATATAAGTTGTAAAATTGTGTGACAAAAAATTTGAAATATAGAATATATACAAAATGTTTTATATATTGTATTATCCATATTCATCAGAGTTATATATTTATCGCTATTAAACAGTATAAAACCAAATATTAATATACTAAAAATAGTTCCATAAAAAATCCCATTATCTGCAGCATGTTTATTTTCATCTTTATAAACACTAATGTTGGCACCTACTCCGAATATTGCTATAATCATTCCCATTAAACATTGTAACGGATATGTTAAAGAGAATACATTAATTAAACAACTATCTAATATAAGTCCTAATAAAAACCATGATATTATTGGAACGATTGATGTTACTAATATATCAAAACTTACTCTAAATAATCTTTTCATTTTATCTCCGTATTATATTCTTTTATTTTTCAATAAATTTATAAAATGTCTTAAACCTTTACCTCAAAAAAAATGTTTTAGCTTTTGTGAATGGAAAATATGATGGTTTATTAAATTTTTATACCATAAATTCTATTGTTTTTCAACAATTGTGAATAAAGAAAATACTTTTTCTTTATTCTATTACATCTGGAACATTTTAACTTTTTAAAACTAACCAAAGAACAACTGTTAATATTCTTGTAATATAATAAATATCCCCCGGCTTAGCCGGGGGTATTTTACTCATAACGCCTAAAAGGCTACGTTACAAGCAGAGCCTCAA
>CANQQR010000054.1 GCA_947626035.1 uncultured Bacilli bacterium
AATTTTCTTTATATAAAGTCAAATTTATTTGATGAAAATTTATTATTTTAAGTTAAATTAAATTTTTAATGTATAATTACTGGACGCACGACGCCACTCGTACTGTTGACGAGCGCGTTGTTCAAGTTGCCAGCGACGACGGAACCGTGCACGCTGAACACGCCCGCGTAGCTGCTGCTGCCGGCGTAATACGGACTCATTGTCCACCACCAGTTTGTTCCTGTAGAGCTTCCTCCGGAAGCGTTCCTATAGTAGTAAGCACTGTCGTTGTTAGTTCCATATAAACCTCCAGCAAATATTACTTCGTCTGCAGTCATCAAACCTATTGGCTTTGTTAGATTTCCATTACCACCAGACGCTTTACTTACACTAAACATATCTTTCTTTCTCTCTGCATCAGGCGAATCCGAATTTAGACTACCTGAACCATTTACACCACATTTGAATGATGGGTGGTTACCTGAAGAACTTGTTTTATTTGTAACAAACTTTGTATAACCATTGTAATACATTGTTCCACTATTTGCCCATCCTGTTTGTGAACTTCTATCATTACAATATATCGCTGTTTTACTTATATATTTATCATAACTTTGTAAGTTACTTGTATACCATGTTTCTAATTGTGTTTTTATTGGACTACTTGTTCCATTTCCTCTTATTGCTGATAATGTACTTCCTGTACTATACATATAACCTACATACGTAGTATTATCATATGTTGGATTATATGCCATTGTGTTTATATAAGCATCTTCAGCTGTTGGACTACTTCCAGCATACAATAACCTTATACTTTCGTCTTCGTTTAATCTTATTATTCTCCAATATTTATTCGCAAAATGTACCCAGTTATCAGTAGCATTTCCTGCATAATAATATACTGTCTTTCCACCCTCAGTATAATTTTCATCTTCTTTATATTTTCCTGATGCCGTTACAATAGCATTAAATGTTGTTCTCTTTCCAGCATCTTTAAACTTACTTTCAAAGAAAGTTAAAGCTTTACTTTTCTCTACTCCTTCGGTAACAAATAAACTACCACTAAGGGTTGCTCCCATGTCTTCACTTTGGTCTGCTGTTGTACTTTGGTATATAAATTCTATTGTGTATTCTTGAGTCTCTCCTGGTTCTATTGTTATAGAGTCTGTTAGTTCGGTATCTGTTTTTGTTTTTTGTTTTGGTACTGTTTTATAGTCAGTCATTTTGTAGCCATTTGCGTCTGTTGATGTTATTTTGTATTTTAGATATTCAGTTTGAAATGTATTTACTAAGTCTTTTATTATTATTTTGTATTTGTATGTTTCGTTTGTTTCACTTTTAACTGTGAATGTTTTAGAGTATGTCCAACCTGGGTCTATTTTTCCAGGTTCTATCTTTTCTGTGTCAGTAAATATTATTTTTAAGTCTTGTGCTGTTAGTTCTATTGGTGCTCCATTTCCATCAATGTAAACCAACCAATACCCAAAACTTATGCCTACTAATAATGCTAATACGCTTACTGTGGCTATTATTATATATGCTTTTTTCATAATATCGACTTCCTATCTTACTTTAATTTTATCTTTATATTTTATTATTGTCAATATTATTTTGTTAGTTATACTTTCATTAGACTTTTTAATTTTTTTATTGCTTTTTTCTCTATTCTAGATATGTAACTTTGGCTTATTCCTAGCATGTCTGCTACTTCTTTTTGTGTATATTCGTCTTTATTATTTAATCCATATCTTAGTGTAAGTATTTCTTTATCTCTTTCGTTTAGTTCGTTTAATACTTTTAGTAGTAGTTGTTTGTCTACTTCGTCTTCGTAACTTTTTTCTACTATGTCTATTTCTGTTCCTAATACGTCTTCTAGGTGTAGTTCGTTTCCGTCAGTGTCTAGGTTTATTGAGTCTTCAAAGCTTATTTCTACTTTTCTTCGTTTGTTTTTTCTTAGAAACATTAGTATTTCGTTATCTATGCATCTTGAACAGTATGTTGCTAGTTTTATGTTTTTATCTAGTTTGTATGTTTTTATGCCTTTTATAAGACCAATTGTGCCTATTGATACTAGGTCTTCTAGGTCATACATGGTGTTGTCATATTTTTTTGCTAGAAATACTACTAGTCTTAGGTTATGTTCTATTAGTTTGTTTCTTGCTTCTAAGTCTCCATTGTTTGATTTTGTTACAAGGCTTTCTTCTTCGTCTTTTTCTAGTGGTGGTGGAAGTGTGTCTGTGCTTCCAAGGTATAAGCATAGTTTGTTTTCTTTAAATAGTTTTTTTAATAGTTTTATTATGTTCATTTTTATTTTTCCTCCATTAATAAGTAATTTAATATACAATCTATTCCATTCATCTTTATTTTTTCTTTTGTTATTCCTATTACTATATTTTTTCTTATTCCAAGTTTTTCTATATAGATTTTGTCTACTTTTATGCATTTTAGTAGTCCTGTTTGGTTTATGGTTTCGTATGGTACTAGAAAGAAATTATTTTCGTTTATATAATTATTTAATTCATTATTTGACGTGATTATTACTTTTCTTTTTTTGTATGGATCTAGTAGTGTGTTTCCAGTGTCCATGAATCCATTTAGTTTTATTATTTTGTCTTTTAGGTATATGTCTACTTTGTAATGGTTTTGGTTTATTTCTTTTAGTTTTTTCATTTCTTTTGTGTAAATGTATAGGATTATGGGAGATGTAATTAGTATAAATATGTAGTTTATACTTAATCCTTTGTGGTAAAAGATCATGCCTATGTTTTTGTAACTAAATTCTATGTTTAGGTAGTACATAAATCCGCCTAGAAGTATGCTTGTTATGTAGAAATATAGTAAGTTAGTTAATATGTATTTAAGGTCTTTTATTCCGAATGTTATGGTTATTATGATGATGCTTAGTAATATTTTCATTATGAATAAGTTAATGGTGGTGAATGGAATAAATAGTACAAGTATTGTTATACTTCCTATTAGGGATCCTAAAAATATTCTTTTTAGTGTAGCGTGCCTTTTCAGAAGTATAGATACGGTGAGTAGTAGTATGAAGTCAAATGCGAAGTTAAGAAATAGTATTAAATCTATATATATCTTCATAGTGCTCACCTTGTTTAATAGTATATAAAAAAACGACTGTTTAATTTGTCGTTTTTTGGCTTAAAGTTAATAATTTTTTTCTTGCTTCTTCTATTCCGTCTTGTGAGGCTGTTATTTTAATGTCTTCCCATGTACTAGTTGATGTGCCTACAAGATAATTTTCCATTATTAGTTGTTCGTATGTTTCTTCAACTGGTGTTTGTACTAGATTATGTTCTTGTTCAAATTCCATTAGTAAGCATGCGAGTAATCTAAAGTTATAGTAGTTAAAGTTGTTTCCTTTTTTTACAAATGTAAAATAGAAACTGTACATGAATGTTTTGTTTACTTCTGTTATTCCTTGTATTAGGGCTTCTCTTATTCTATTTAGTCTTTCAAATCTGTCTAGGTATAGGCCTGTGTTTGTTTCTATTTGTTTGTTATTTAGTATTTTGTTTATAAAGTCTAAGTTGTTTATATATTCTATGTATTTTGATAGTACGTAATTAGGGTCTAGGTACTTTTTGTCTGGTTCATATATTATTGTTAATTCACGCACTTGTTTGCTTGCTCGGTATGTTATTACTACTGGATTGGGGTTTTGTGTGTTTACACTATAGATGTATTTTAGTTGTTTTTCACTTTGTAAACGAGTTGTCATTTTGTCTATTAGTGGTAAAGTTGTTCTTATTGATAGTTTTTTATATTTTTTGTATGTTATTGTTTGTTTTTCGCTATCTAATATTATGTCACCTATTATGTATCGTTTTTTGCTGTTGCTATTATATTTTTCTATTTTGTTTTGGATGCTTGTTAGTGTTTCTTCTTCTCCAATTTTTTGTGTTTCTATTTTTTCTAATACAGATATTGTGTATCTTTTTGTTTCTTTTTTACTCATTGTTTTATGTTCCTCTCATATCTTACTTTTTTATTATATAATATTTTTTAATAGAGAAAAAGACTAAAGTTCAAAATTGAACCTTAGCCTTTATTTTTATTTACTTCCTTTTACTCTTGTTTCTCCTGTTGCAGTCCATCCTTCTAGTGTTTTTTCACTACTCCATTTGTATTCATATACTGTTACTGGTGTAGTTTTTGCTGTTGCTGCATATGAAGATTTTAATTTATATATACTACATGTTTTACCATTTAATGTTCCACCATCTGGACAACTATATACAGTTTGACCAACTTTATTAGAAGCCTTGTATGATGTTTCATCAGTTACATAACATTTATCTCCACTTAGGATTCCACCTTTTGAACAATATTTAGAATCAGTTGATTTTGTTGCTGAATAAGTGTAACTATCGTCTATATAACATTTTGTTCCGCTTAGTGTTCCACCGTTTGGACAAGTTCTTTTCGCTGTTGCTGAATATGTATCAGTTGTTGTTGAACCTGATTCATAACATTTTGTTCCACTTAGTGTTCCACCACTTGGACAATAGTAATTAGGTGTTGCAGCTGTTGTCTTAGTTGTTCCAGCAACTGTACATTTTGTTCCATTTAGTGTTCCACCATTTGGACAATAATAGTTAGGTGTTGCAGCTGTTGTCTTAGTTGTTCCAGCAACTGTACATGTTGTTCCATTTAATGTTCCACCATTTGGACAGTAGTAGTTAGGTGTTCCTGTTATTGTTTTAGTTGTTCCAGCTATTTTACAAGTTGTACCATTTAATGTTCCTCCATTTGGGCAACTATATGTTGTTTGTTTGTAAGAGTATGTACGATAATATACTCTCTTAGGACATTGAATGTGATTACTACATGTATATTCATAACCTTCACTAATTAATGTATAACCAGCACCTAGTGTTCCAGTTGTTTTTATAGTTTTAGTTGTAGTTGATGCTTTTGCAGCATAACTTGATCCTGCAGTTGTTGTTGTACAAGTACTTCCTGTTTGAACTTTACCATTACATGTATAGTTTTTGATACTTGCTGTGTATGTTGAACTAGAAGTTCCTGTTGTACAAGTACTTGATGTTTGTGTTTTACCATTACATGTGTAGTTTTTAATACTTGCAGTGTATGTTGAACTAGAAGTTCCGAATGTACATACACTTGATGTTTGTGTTTTACCATTACATGTATAGTTCTTTATACTTGCATTGTATGTTGATGAACCTGTTGAAAGTGTTTTATAACATTTTGTTCCACTTAGTGTTCCACCATTTGAGCATGAATATGAAGTTGAAGCATTGTAAGTATAACTATCATCTACATAACATTTTGTTCCACTTAGTGTTCCACCATATTCACAGTAGTATTTACCTGCTTCTGTTGAAGCATCATATGATGATGTTTTAGTTACATAACATTTGTCTCCACTTAATGTACCACCGTTTGGACAGTAGTTTTCACCTTGAGATGTTTTTTCACTAGCTTTATAAGTAACTGTGTCATATATATTACACATACCATTTACTAATGTACCACCGTTTGGACAACTGTATGTTGTTTTATTTACTGTGCTTGCTTGTTTAAATTGATATTCAAGTTCTTCTTCAGTTTGTTCGCATTCTTCACAGTATTGATAACATCCTAGAGTTTTATCAACGTGATTTTCCTCTTTTGGACATACTAGATTTACTCTTAAAGTATAATCATTTTTGTTTTTAATTACTTGTACGTATGATTCTTTGGTATCACATTCGTTACCATCTTCATCTACGAAAGGTAATATTAAATTCTTGTTGATCATTTCTTGTAGAGTCATTTCAGCAGTATCGCCTACATTTTTAGGCAATTTGTCAGTTGTGTAATAACTTTCTGCTGCATCTTGCATATATTTAATGTTTTCCCTAAATACATTGCTGTAGAATGGCTTCATGTTTGGTACTTTAGGGAATAACCATACTAATAGTAATAAGAATAGTACTAAGAATATGGCTTTAATTATTAAATCTTTCCAGTTTATTCCTGGATTTTTTTCACTACTATACATATCAATTCCCCCCTTAATTTAATTTTGTGTAAGTGTTAAACTTGATGCTTCATATATTTCTTTATTGTTAATTGCTTCTGTTAATGCGCCTAGTAGGTCACTTGTTGATTTATCTAAAGTTGTTTCACCGATTACTTCACCAGTTACATCATCTATTAATTGTGTTGGACAGTCTTCATAGTTTGCTTCTTCTTGAATTCTTGCAAATGTTTTTGGTTCACCAGTTAATTGGTCTGTTATTGTAACTAGATTTCCATCTCCCATTAATGCACTTGTATTTAAGAACATTAAGTCGATTATGGCTTCCATACCTGATGTTTCTAGTGTATATGCATCTATCATTTGCCCATTTAATCCGTGTAATAACCATGAAGCGTTCATTAATTCAGCAAAAGCGATTCTGTCTTGTGTAATATCTATGTCTCCAGCGTTTGCTATCATTTTGCTTCTTATTTCAGATATTTGTCTTGCAAGACGTTGACCTTTTGAATTATCTAAGAATAATAGTCCATAGTCAAATGTCTCACGTTGTTCTGCTCTTGTTGTTGTTACTCCATTAGCCCTGTCAACTGCGTTACCAAGTTCACTTACCATTGCTAGGTTAATTGTATCAATTACGTTTGTTGCTCCGTCTAATGTTGCATCTTTAACATAACCTCCGTTTATGAATGATAGCATTTCTTCAGCGTTTTCTAATGTAATACCATAAGCTGGAATATATTTATCAAAGTATGTAACTATTTCTGCTGCTCTTTCTGCTAATTGTGTTTCATCAGTTATATCTATAAATCCTGTTTCTATTTCAGCATCTGGTACTGAAGTATCAGGTTCTGATTTATCTGGTTCTTGACTTTCTGATGATGTATCAAATGATGTGTCTCCTCCAAAATTAGAAGTAGATGTATCACTATAATTACTTGAACTACTGTTTCCTTGATTTTTATTATCTTTTTTGTCTTTACTGCAACCTTTAGCTATACCAAATGTTAAACAACATATTGCAATCAATACAGCAACAACACTTGCTACTTGTTTTGGATTTACTTTTTTGTCATTTGGTTTATTTTTTCTATTTTTTTGTTGTTTTCTTGGTTGTGCAGTTGTTTCTTTTCTATCACTGCTTTCTGCTTCTAAATCTTTTAAAGCTTCAGCCATTTGTTCATAGTCAACTAAATCGCTAGCATAGTTTTTTCTCATTTCATCAATTTTATTTAAATATAGTATTTCCTTACCTTTTTGTATATGACTATTTATTTCTTCTATATCTGCTACTATATAAGTGCTTAGATTTTCAAATCTTTGAAGTGTTTCTAATGTATCAACATAACTACTTTCTTCTTCTTCAGTACGATCTTTGTGTTCTAATTTGTCACAAATTTCTATTAACTTTGGAATTGCAATGTCTTCCAAGTAATTTCTTAAAATTGCTAATTGTCCAAAAAATTTCTTGTCTTCGTCTGATATTTCTAATGGACTTGTTTCTTCAGTTTCGCTTTCATCTGGTTTACTTTCTTCATTCTCACTTTCTTCTGGTCTAAATCCATATTGTTCTAATAAAACTTTGAATTTTTCTTTTAATTCTGCTAATAATGTTTGTTGTTCTTCCTCAGTTTTTGCATTACGTATTTCATTAATCGAAGTTTCTAAATTTTGCATTTTTATGCTATCTAGATCCCACCACGCTTTTTTGGCACAATCTTTTTTAAATTCGTTTAAAACTCTCTCCAATTCTTTTAATTCACTATTCATTTCAAATACCCCCTTTGTGAATTTACGTGTTAATTATACAATACAAGACAAAAAAAGTCAATATATTTTGACTAATTTTGTAATTTATTTGTTACAGTTCAGTCAAAGACACTAGAAAATAAGTAAGGGACACTTACTTTTTTTCATATTATAACAATTTGATT
>CANQQR010000055.1 GCA_947626035.1 uncultured Bacilli bacterium
AAAATTATATCACGAAAGTGACATAATATAAAGTTTTGGGTAACTTTAAAACCCTAAATATATTATACAAGGAGGATTTTTTATGAATTACAACATAATTGGAAAAACAGTTCCATCAGTTGAATTTCAATTAAACAAAAATGAAAGCATATACACACAATCTGGTGCTATGTCATGGAAAAGTCGTGATGTTAAAATGGAAACCAATACCAAGGGCGGTATTATGAGGGGAATTGGTAGAGCATTTTCCGGAGATTCACTTTTTATGAACACCTATACTGCAGAAAGTGATAACCAAACTGTTGCTTTTTCTTCAACAGTACCTGGTTCCATCATTCCTTATGACTTAACGAATACACCTGGTATTATTGGTCAAAAAGGTGCCTTTTTATGCGCCGAAGATAGTGTTACATTAAAAATTGCTTTTACAAAAAAACTTTCTGCTGGATTATTTGGTGGAGAAGGATTTATTTTGCAAGAGATGACTGGTACTGGAAATGTATTCTTAGAAATTGATGGAGATGAGGTTATTAGAGAGCTTTCAGCAGGAGAATCTATCCTAGTTGATACTGGTAATGTGGTAGCCTTTGAAAAAACAGTACAATATGAAATAGAAACAATTAAAGGTTTCAAAAATATTTTATTTGGTGGAGAAGGCTTGTTCCTAACAAAATTAACTGGACCTGGAAAAATTATTTTACAAACTATGAATTTTGGTGATTTAGCTTCTAAAATTATTCGTTTAATGCCACCAAGAACAAATTAATTTTATTATAGCATTTTATCACCTAAAAAAATCTGTATCTTTTATAAGATACAGATTTTTTATGATTATTTTTTATATTTTATCATATGGCTCAATACATACTGATTAAAACAAGACATATTTTTTAATTAACACAATACCTGTTGTCATAATTGCTAATACAGTTCCTGTTAATGCCATATATCTAGGTGTAACAACACCTGTTGCAATAGCTAACATAACGTCTGCATCATCAATATCATCTTCGCCATTTACTTTATTATCTGGCGTTGAATCAATATCTGGTGTATTACTATCATTCTTATCTTTACTAATTTCAGCAATATTCTTTTTCAATCCTAAATTATTTTCACCATTAATCCATTTTAATACTACTGGAACAGAAGCAGATTGTCCCGGTTGAAGTAATGTATTGGCTAAGGCATTTGTTGTAATAACATTATCTGAAATTTTTGTCCATTGCGTATTATCTGTAGCAATAAACTCTAATCCTTCTGGAATATAATCTTTAATTTCTGTTGCATATCCCGCAATTTCACCCTCATTGGTAATTGTAATATTATATTGGAATTTAACAATTGTAGTATCTATTCTATTTCTATGAATTTCAACTTTTTGCAATCCATCTGTTGATGAAACATTAATTTCTCTAGTTGTTCCATTTTCAGTAATAATAATTTTGACTAAATCTTTTTTCAAACTTAAATCAAAATATCTTACATAAACACGATCATCATCAATATCATCTTCATTGTCTTTATTATTACCTGGTGTTGAGTCTACATCCTCTACAGGATTTCCATTTTTATCTTCATCATCAGAGATTTCAGCAATATTCTTTGCTTCTCTTTCTTGTGTTGCATTTTTATTTTCATTATTCACTGTCATAGTTACTCGGAAAACAATTTGTAAATCTCTATAATCTGGATTTGTATTATTAACCTCTTTTGTTTTGTCAAAAGCTTTTATCAAACAATCTTCATTTCTTTCCTCTGAAGCTTTCTTTGATAAATAATCTGTTTTTGCTTTGGTAGCCTGTGAAAGATTTGACGTTTCATTATCATTGGCATCATATAGTTTCCATCCATATTTTTGGTTGATAGCATTATCGCTAACAAATTCTAACCCTTTTGGTAAATAATCTGTGACTTCTTTCGCATAACCATCTACTTCCCCTTCGTTATAAACACGAATGGTAAAAGTAACAAGATCATTGCCATTAACAGATAATGCATCTGTTGAATGACTAAATCTTAATGTTCCATCACTATTTTGTGTAATAGTTGGTACTCTATCTGTTATAGAAGTATCGTTAACCCCTGTAATAAATTTTTGTAAACTTAGGTCAAATACTTTAGGATCTTCCGTTGTTAACACTTCGTAATCATCATCATCTTCACCTTTTCCATCATTTGAATAATTGTCTGGATCTATTGAATCTGGTACTGAATCTCTATCTTGCACTTTCTCTTTATTTTCATCAGAATCTTTCGTTATCTCTCCTATATTTCTGAAATTATTACCAGATACTGTATCTGTTAATACAATACAAGCCACTTGTATATCTTTGTAATCTAATGCAGTTCCATTTTCTTTATCAAATGGTTTTATTAAATTTTTAGTATCTGTTTCATTTGATTTTAATTTTGTTGATGTTAATTTTACTTTTCCTACAGCAACTTCTACTTCATCTAAACTTGTTACACCATTAAAATCATCTGCTGACAAATTATTTTTCGAATCGTCAATAGTAGTTAATTTAACAGTATTACAATCTTCTGGAATTGCCCAATAATTATCGACATTTACTGTATGATTTACTAAATAACCTAATCCTTCTGGCAAATAATCTGATACTTCCTCAGCATAACCTGCTAAATCTCCTTCATTATAAACACGAATTGTGTAAATCACTACATCACCTTTTTTAACGGTAACTGGTGTTTTGGTTGTTGTATAAGTAGCATCTGTGCTAGTTCCATCCTTCAATTTTGAAACATCTACCTTTGGCTCTCTACTAGGAGATGGTGCATTTTTATTAACTCTACTAATAAATTTTTGTAAACTTAAATCAAATGCCTTACCAGCAATTACTACTTTTTCAAAGTCGTCATCATCTTCTACACCTTGATAAAAATATGTTTCATCTGTTAAATCAGATTTATTATCTTTATCACCTGTATAGTTTTTACTATCTAAATCATTTTCTACATAATCATTATTTTTTTCTGTAGAATCTCTATCTGTTATATTATCTTCTCCAATTTCAGCAATATTGGTTAATACAGAGGCAGGATTAGCATCATCTGCAATTTTGCACTCTATCTGTACATAAGCACTATGTAACTCTGTATCATTTTCTTTATCAAATGCCGGTATTACCGTATCTTTTAGATATTCTGTTTTATAAACATTACGATTTGTTCCTTCTGTATCTATTTCCCATCCATAAGTACTATTAATTGTACTTTCACTTGGATCTACCAACAACAAGCCTGCTGGTAAAGCATCATAAATAGTAGTAGCTATACCATCTACATCAGCCTCATTATAAACACGAATTTCATAAATAATCGTATCTCCTGTTGAAACTTCTATAGGATCTTTTGCATGTTTATAAGTAGCTGTTTGACTTGTTCCATTTTTTAAATTTGTTACATCTACTGTTGGTTCTCTATTCAATTGTGTATCATTTACTTTTACAATATATTTTCTTAAAGCTAAATCTGCTGTTTTTCTATCAATTGAAACTACTGCTCTTTGTGTATGTGGTGTTTTCTCTCTTGTTACTAATGTTAATGGTTGATAAATTTCGACATTTTCCTCATTAGTAGTATTGTTTTTCCATAAAGAAGCTCTTGTATCAAAACTTGTGTAAGATACATTTAATGACACACTTGTTATATTTTCTTGTGTTACTGGTAAATATATGTAATAGTCTGTATCAAAAATTTCATTAACATTATCGGTGGTAAATTCTTCTTCACCTTCTTTTAAAATTCTATAATTCTCTCTTGCAATTTCATTTTCATTTTGATCTAATAATGTTATTGCATATTCTGTTGAAGTTGCTGTTCCACTATTAACATGGAAAGGTCCTACAATATAATAATCATCTTTTAATTCTGCTGTTCTGGTTGTATCTTGAATACTTGGATATGTAACTGTTTCATCTTCTTTTGCTTCTTTAGCAGATTTTATTAAATATTGGTATAAGTAATTGGCTATTTCTTGACGATGATAGCTTTCTCCCATAACATCTTGATAACTTCCACCTTCTTTTTGAAATGTAAGATTTGCATCTAAGTAGTTATCTAATGTTACTGCTGGTAATGTTTCTACATTATATTTATCTGTATCACCATTGGTAAAATACCATATAGCATATTGTTGTACAACATCAATATCATCATCTGTTAAAACTGCTTTTACTACTTCTAAATCATAATCACTATTCGCAAATGCTTTTGTTAAATAATCATCTTTTTGTTCAGGTGCTTGGTTTGACAAGTATGCATGATTTAATAACCATATTAATGCTTGATAATTTGCATTCCAACGATCATTGACACCTAAATGTAAAGCTTTTACATTTGTATCAGTAGCATCTTTTAAATCTGCTACATTTTTATATAATAAGCTATTCTCACCATCAGATTGTACACCTGGGAAAGATTTTTCAGCATTTAAACAGTAAAAAGTATTTTCATAATTTGTATCGCCTTTGACAATAATTTTAAATACTCTTGTTTCCCCTACCTTATAGCCATAAGCTGTTTCATCATAAATTTTGGCTTGCTCATCTGTTAAGGTACCACTTGATTCTTCTCCACCTTTATGTACTATAATAGATTGTAAGTCTGCTGTTGTATCTTCCTGTGTTAATGCTGCCGCTAATACGGTGGTTGTGTATGGCATGATTAAGGTCATAATACATGCTAATACAAAAACAAATTTTAGAATTTTTTTCTTCAACATAATTTACCTACCTCTTTTTTATTTTTACATGCATATATCTATCATTTATTTTACTGTAAATCATTGATTTGTCAATTTACATTTACTTTTCATATACACTGTTTTCTTAGGGACAATATAAATTGACCACCATGTATCAATTATATTACATTTTTGCCATAAAATCAATACTTTATGTTAATTTTATAAAGATTTTCGTTGTTTCTTGTCATGTTTTGGCAAATATTTTCCAAAGAATATCTTCTTTTATCTTTCATATACTTGTTATAGGTGACGAAAATGATAATTAAAAAAACGGGAATTTTTCTTTTGCTATTCTTCTTTCTATTTTCAACAAATGTTTGGGCAGATGATATTAGTCAAGATGAAACAGATAGCACACAATATTACTTTCATGATACTTATGAAACAACTACGCAAGCAAGCAATGAACCAGTTACATATGCAAAACATATTGTTGCCATCGATAGAAAAACTTTATCTGTTTTGTATGAAAAAGATGCCAATACTTCTGTACCTATGGCATCTACAACTAAAATTATGACTTGCATTCTTGCTTTAGAAAACGCTTCTTTAACAGATATCGTAACCACTTCTAAAACAGCTGCTCATGTGTCTGGTTCTACCCTAGGTCTTAAAGAAAATATGCAACTTTCCATGAAAGATTTACTATACGGCTTAATGCTATGCTCTCGGGAATGACTGTGCAGTTGCTATAGCAGAACACATTAGTGGTTCTGTAGAAGCATTTTCCCAACGTATGAATCAAAAAGCAGAAGATTTAAAATTAACACATACCCATTTTATCACACCACATGGGTTAGATAATGACCAACATTATACCACAGCTTATGAATTAGCCATTCTTACAGACTACGCCTTGAAAAATACCACTTTTCGCAATATTGTTAGCACAAAAAACTATACCATTTCTTTAAATGGTTATCCTCGTACACTTTCTAATACAAATGAATTATTAGGTAATCTTCCCGGTGTTTATGGGGTAAAAACAGGATTTACATTCCTTGCAGGAAGATGTCTTGTATCTAGTTGTGAGCGAAATGGATTAGATATTATTGTTGTCGTACTCGGTGCTGATACAAAACAGATTCGTACAACTGATAGTAGAAATATTATAGAATATATCTATCAAAATTTTTCTTATTATGATACCTCTCATTTCCTACAAGAGAATTTCCAACATTACCAATCTTATTTTAATACACATTATACATTGGAAAAGACTACGGATATACCTACTTTAAGAATATTAGCCTCTAAAAATACCACTTTTCCCTTGAAAAAAGAAGATATACTCAATTTATCTGTTAAGATATATACTTTAACACATTTTTCTCCTGATTTTCAAGAAAACGATAAAATAGGAAGTATCTCTATATATGTCAGAGACACCTGTCTTTATACATCAGATATTATTTTGGGAAATCAACTAACACGAAATAATTGGCAATACTATTTTTTAAATATTTTTAAAAATTATTTTTCTTATACACATTCTTAATTTAGAGTATATTTTAAAAATATCTTGGTATAATCTCTTTAAAAATAAAATTGTTTTATTATCATTATTACAATTTTTAAGGAGGTTTCATTTATGAAAAGTTTTATATTAACCCATAAACTTATGATTATTTTATGTTGCCTAACATTATTTCTCATAATAAGTATTGTTTCTATCTCTTTTGGAATGGTTGAGCCAGAAACACCTGATTTTACTTTAGGTGTTGTGAATACTGATTTTTTAAATTTAAGAACAGGTCCTGGTATAGATTTTGATTCTATAGGCATTCTTACAAAAAATGCCTATTTACGAATTTATGGAAAAATTGGAGATTGGTACATTGTTCAAAATGATAACAATCAAATAGGAAGCGTTCATTCTAAATATGTTAGTGAAGCTCAAGAACCGAAAGCTTCTGTTAGCAACATAGAAGTTATTGAAGAAACATCTTCTATTAACAACACAACAGAAGAAAATCAATTACTAGATTTAATTAATGCTGAAAGAAGCAAAAATCATATTCCTGCGCTTTCTATCGATGATGCATTACAAAATGTTGCTAGATTAAAAGCACAAGACTTAGTACAAAATAATTATTTTTCTCATACTTCTCCCACATACGGAACACCTTTTGAAATGCTAAAAAATAATCATATTAGTTATAAAACAGCAAGTGAAAATATTGCTGGAAATTCTTCTATTGAAGGGGCTGTTTCTAGTTGGATGAATTCTGCCTCTCATAAGGAAAACATTTTAAGTAATGATTACAATTATACTGGCATCGCTGTAGTTGATAGTATTGCTTATGGAAAAATTATTGTAGAATTATTTGTTGGAAAATAACGATATTTTTTTAAATAAAATTTTATTAATCTCATAATTATCCCCCAGTATAACTGGGGGATTTTCATATAGGCCTATAAGGCCTTGTTACTAGCTTGCGCTGAAGCGCC
>CANQQR010000056.1 GCA_947626035.1 uncultured Bacilli bacterium
TCTTACATAATAAATTAAAAAGTGTGTAATAGTCAATTCAATTAATGAATTAAATATTACACTTATATGGTACCAGGGTTTTAAATGGAAAAGTTAAATAAGAGATTAATGTCTTTAATACTATCTGCTGCTATTACTACTAGTGTTGCACCAACTGTTGCAAATGCTATGGGTAATGAACAAGCAGAAACAGAGTCTACTAGTATAGAGGCAGTTGATTCTGTAGTACGTAATATGGATGGACTTTATACTTCTGTTGTTGATGGGGTACCTGTTTATGCTTATTTAGGTAATGATAAGCGTAATGAATATTTACTTAGGGATGAGGCTTATAATTTAGCAGGCGAATTATATGGTGTTTATTATGTTTTTGCTAAAAAGGTTGATAATCCTAATTATGTTCAAGGTGTTAGTCCAGAAGATACTAAGACTATAACTGTTTTTGCAATTAGTACTCAAGATAATGTTGAGGGATGGACAAGAGTTCCAAGAGATTATGTTAATGCTAGCCAATCTGTTGCTACTAGTATTGAACTAGGAGAATTCATGCTAAAAGGTGTAGATTTATCTAGTTATACTACTAATATGTTAGGTTTTGGTTACATTGATGTTAATAAAGATGGATTTGGAGATATTGTTTATATTGGAAATAATAAGGCTAATTATATGTTAACTAAAGAAGATGCAATTCTTTTTGCTAATAAAAATTATGAAAAGTATTATTTTCAAGTTAAGTCTGTTCCTAATCCAGATTATGTTGAAGGTATAAATAGTAAAGATGTTAGTGTTTATGCTATAAGTGATGCAGAAGTAGTTGATGGTTATACTAAAGTTAGTGCTTCTGAAGTTCCAGATTATGTTAATGTAGCAAGTAATACTGAGTATATGGATGCAAATGTTTATATTGATGCTAAAGCAAAAGAAGCTTCTAAGACTGAAGATAAGACTGATACTAATGTAAATGGTAATACTAATCCAAATACTAATAATAATGTTGCTGGTATAAGTGTTAATCCAATTACTATGAAAAAAGATAAAGCTTTAGAGTATGCTTATAGTCATTACCCAGAGTTTTGTATTATGACTAAGGTTATTAATAATCCAGCTAAGGAAGACGGAATTGAAGTATTATATGCATTTAGTTTTGTAGTTAGAGTAGATGGTTGGTCAATTATTGGTAATGATTTTATTCCTAGTAATGCTTCTATTTTCTTAACTCTAGAAGATGCATATGCACATATATATGATGTAGAAAATAATTATGGAAAGACATTAAAGTAAAGTTAAAGAAAATTAAGTAAACAAGAGTGCTTGTTTACTTTTTCTATGGTATAATTATAGAGTAGGTGCAAAATGAAGATAAAGAGAGTTTTAAAAGAAATTAAGAATATTGATTATAAGGAAGTAAAGAGTTTAAGTGAGAAATTACAAAAGAAGACTTTTTATGTTCTTTTTGATGTTTTAAAGAGTATAAGAAAGTATGATTGTAGTTTTAGTGAGTATTTAAAGTATGAGTTTTATAATTTAAGTGATGAAGAGAGAAGTACTTATTTAACTGATTATATTAATGAAAGTATTGTTTTAAAGTATAATTGTGAGGATGATTTTAATATATTTTTAGATGCTAGTGTTTTTTATAAGACTTTTAGTGATTTTATTAATAGAAGTTATATTGATTTAAGGCTTTGTAGTTTTAAAGATTTTAAGGAATATATTTTAGATAAAGATAGGGTAGTTGTAAGGCATGTTTTTGGTTATGATAGTAAGAGGGTTTTAGATATTGATAAAGGTAAGTTAAAGAATGAGTATAATGTTTTAAAGATGTATAATTCTATTATGAAGAATGAGGAATTTATTGTGGAAGAGTGTTTGGATGTTAGTGATGAGTTTAGGGTTGTAAGTTATGTGGATGATAGTGGGAATGTTAATATTTTAGATATGGTTAGTGTTAAGAATGGGGTTTATAAGGTTTGTAAAGATTATAATATGGTTAAAAGTTTTGTTTCAAAGGTAGCAAAGACTGTTAATAGTGTTAAGTATGTTATGTGGAATATAAGTGTTGTTAATGATATTTTGGTTTTAAATGGTGGAAGTGTTAGACCAGATATTTATACTTTTATGCAAGTTAGTAGTGGTAAAAAAGAGGGATGTTTGATAGAATATAAGAAATATATTAATGTTGAAGGTGATTAAATGAATTTGTCTGTTGCACTTGTACTTAGTATTGTTTCTATTTTGTTTTTACTTGTTGGAACATTTATTGTGTTTACTACTAAGAATAATAATAAGGTTATGATTTTTAGTGTTGCACTTGGTTTTATTGTGTTATTACTTTTGGGATTTATGCATTTGATGCCTGATGCTTTTTCGTTTTTTAGAGAAAGTATGAGTGGTGTTTATAGTGTTTTATCAATTATATTATGTACTTTTTTAGGTTTTGTTGTTCTTTTTGTTTTAGATTTGTTTGGAGGACACCATCATGAACATGAGCATGAGGAAGATCATTATGAACATATTTCAATAATTACTTGTATTTTTTTAGTTTTACATAATTTTATAGAGGGTATGACTCTTTATAGTAGTGTTTTGTTAGATTATAAGACTGCTATTATTTTGACTTTAGGTATTGGACTACATAATATTCCATTAGGTTTTACTTTATCTAGTACTTATAATAAGAGTCATTCTAAGGTTAAGACTATTTTTTATATAGTTTTTATTGGTCTTTCTTATTTATTTGGAGCATTACTTGCATATAAATTTAATAGGGTGTTTGTAAGTGATGTTGTGTTAGGGGTTGCTCTTATGTTTACTTTTGGTATGATTTTGTATATTGCGTGTTTTGAGTTTTTACCTGATTTGATTAAGACTAATGAGAAAAAGGTAAGGAATTTAGGTATTTTAGTTGGTGTTGTTAGTATGATTTTGACTTTATTTTTGTAGGAGGATGTTATGGTAAAGGATTTTATAAGTAAGTCTTTGGTGTATTTGGTTTTATTATTAGTTATGTTTTTAGTTTTTTCTTATTTAGGAATTTATCATTATTCTCTTATTAATAGTGTTGATAAAGCGGTTCATGATTTTGTTAGTGGACATGTTAATCAGTATTTGACTTTTTATTTTAAGGTTATTACTAATTTGGGTGGTATTTTGTTTTTTGTTGTTTTTTTAGTTTTGTGTTTGGTTATGTTTAAGGAGAAAAAGTATGCTTTTATGATGACATTTAATTTACTTTTTACTTACATTTTTAGTGTTATATTTAAAAATATTTTTAGAAGAGAAAGACCACTTTATAATTTGATTAAGTTACCTAGTGATTATTCTTTTCCTAGTGGACATGCTATGTGCAGTGTGGCTTTTTATGGGTTTTTGATGTTTTTGGTAAGCAAGTGTGTTAGTAGTAAAAAGCTTAGGGTATTTTTTTACATTTTGCTTACATTTGTTTTACTTAGTATTTCTTTTTCTCGTATTTATTTGGGTGTGCATTATTTTAGTGATGTTTTGTGTGGATTTTTGTTCGGTGTGGTGTGTTTGATTATGTTTGTTAATTATGTTAAAATTAGAGATATGATATAAGGAGGCAAGTTTATGAAAAAGATGCAAGATAAGTTAGTTTTGTTTTTTAAAGGTATGGTGTTAGGTGTTGCATTTATTATACCTGGTGTAAGTGGTGGAACTTTAGCAGTTCTTTTAGGTATTTATGAAGATTTGATTGAAGCTATGTGTAATTTTTATAAAGGATTTTCTAATTTTAAGAAGTATGTTTTGTATTTGATTCCTATTATGCTTGGTGTTGTTTTTTCTATAGGTGTGTGTGCTAGGTTGATTGAGTTTGGTTTATCTAAAGCACCTATTATTACTATGTTAGTTTTTGTTGGATTAATTATAGGTGGTATACCAAAGTTATTTAAGGATGTTGGTAAGAAGCCTGGTATAAAGGAAATTTCAGGAATGCTTGTTGGTATTGTTATTGTTCTTTTGATGCTTATTGTTGATAAAGGAACAAAGAGTGTTTCTTTTAGTGATATGAATATGCTTGGGTATGTTTTGCTTGTTTTGGTTGGTATGCTTGCTTCTGCTACTATGGTTATACCTGGTATTAGTGGATCTTTTACTTTAATGTTGATAGGGTATTATGAGCCTATTTTAAATACTGTTAATTCACTTACTTCTTTTAATAATGTTGGTAGTAATTTACTTATAATTTTGCCATTTTTGTTAGGGGTTGTTGTTGGAATTGTTGGTATTGCTAAGATTATTGAGTTTTGTCTTAGAAAGTATCATGTTATGACTTATTATGTTATTATTGGTTTTGTTATTTCTTCAGTGTTTAGTGTGTTTTATCAAGTTACTCAGTATTCTTTTAATGTAGCACATTTGGTAATAGGGTTAGTGTTAATGTGTATAGATTCTATTTTTGTTTATAAAGTTTTTAAAGATTAAGGTTGTTTTGTATTTATGTAGGTGGTTTTAAGTGGGACAAAAAGATAGTAAAAAAAATATTTGAGCAAAGAATGTCTAAGTCTATTGAATGTCATCAAAATTATTGGGATAGGTATGGTGGTGTATCTTTAATGTATATGGAATTAGGAAATGATTTAAGTTCTGGTTCTAGGCATAATTAAGTATGGAATTTAATACAATTATATGAAAGATAGGGTTATTTATTTATGTTTTGGTAGAAAAATGTAAAAAAAATTTTGAAATATATTGCATATTGTTTAGTAAATATGTTATTATATTTTTGGCGCAGACATAGTACAATGGTTAGTATGTGGCCTTGCCAAGGCTAAGATGCGGGTTCGATTCCCGTTGTTTGCTCCAAATGGTAATTTTCCCCCGTATTTACGGGGTTTTTAATTTTTTAGGACCTATTTAGGTCCTGTTTTTCAAGATTTTTATTAAAATCATTTATAAAATTAACAGGAATGCTACGTGTTTTAGGAAGGCGTGATAATAGTATGTTTTTTCTATAACTTCAATTGTATCTCATAAATGATTAGTAATTGTTCTTAAAGATACACATTAGTTAGTAACAGGGTAGGGATGAGAGTATTTAAAGTTGGGTTATGTAGTTGTTGAATGAAATGATAAAAGAGCCTTTATTGGCTCTTTAGTAGTTTATTAATTTATTTGATTGTACCTTTTAAAAATAAGTAAACAATCATAGATAAAGACCCACAGACGAAGCTAACTATTAAAGATAGAATAACTATGTTAACATAACCATTGTTATTTGGTTCGATATTATTCTGATTAGGGTTTGTTAGTGTTTTTATTTTTGGTTTATCTTTTTGCATTTCTTGTTCTTTTAGTCGTTTAATTGCTTGATTTTTTTCTTTAATTTGTTTAGCTATTTCAATTTCTCTTTGACTTCTTCTATCAAATGGTTCTTGTTGTTTTGGTTTTTCTTGTTCAGGTGTTCTTTCTTGTTTTTTTAAATCGCTTCTTTTTTGTTTCCAGTCGTTAAATTTAGCTAAATCACTGTTTACTCTTTGTGAGTTATCTCTTCTTGCCATTGCGCTTATTCTTGTGTATTTTCCTATGTATGCATCTCGTTTTGTGTCCATATCTTGTTCATAAAAATCGCCTGATAGGTTATTGACAACAGTCCATTCACATTCTCTTCTAAATGGAACACCTCTAAATATTTCGCCATGAATGTTCATTTTTGCTTGTTTATATTTTAATATTTGTTCTTTTGTCATTCCTCTTTGTTCTAAATCAATTGTTTCTCTTTGAGATAAATATAAATCTCTTTCAGAACATTCTATTTTAACTTTAATGTCTCTACCATTTTTATCTTGTCCAAAAATCATTTGTGCCATTTTTTTATCAAATTCAGCCACTGCTTTAAGTTGTTCTATGTTTTCTTCAGTATAATCAGAACCAAAGGTATGATCTTGATCTCCAAATATTGTTATTAAACAGGGTGCTATTTTTTGTAATTTAATCATTGTTTCCATTACTTTTTCTCTTTTTTCATGTGATTCTTGTAATAGTGTTTCATTATACATAAATTCAACATTTTTTTCTTTTAGTTCTTTTATTAATCCCATATTTGGTGCGATAACTTGGGTTATTAAGTCTTCTAGGGTTATGCCAAATCTATCTTCCCATACTAATTTGTAATTTCTATCTGCTTTTTGGATTTCTACTAATTCATTAAATAATTCAAAGGTTCTGTTTTTTCCATCATTTTTTATGTGTGAATTAAAGGCTAGTAATGCCTCTTTTAATGAATCTCTTAGAATTTGTATGACTGTTTCTTTATCACTTTTAGTAAATCCTCTTTTGAACATTTCATCTGCAGTGATTCTACTTATTATACTTCTTAATCTATATGACGAACCTAATTTGTCTGCAAGTCCTTGTGCCATGCTGCTGATTTCAAAATTATATTCAAAAGTTCCATTTCCTAAGTTATTTACTGTGTTTTCATATGTTAGTGTACTAATGATTAATTGGTAATCTCCACCAGCTAAATTGCATTTTTGTATATTTTTTTTGATTTGTTCGTTTAATGCTTTAAATTGTTCATATGTTGAACTATTGAAGTTTTCAAAATCAGTAGTAGAGTAATTAATTATTTTTTTTGCAATTTTGCTACCTTTTTCTATACCAAATTTTTCAACACATATTTTTTCGATTTCTTTATATAAAGTGGGCAAGCCTTGTGATAAGCCAATTTCTTCTAGTCTTATTTCTTCTTCTAAAGGTAAATTTAAATCTTTTAATTTTTTATGTAGGAAGTAGCACATTGCTTCTTTTTTATCAGTACTATTTATTTTTTTTATGGCTTCAGTTGATATTAGTGATTCTTGGAATGTATCAAATAATTGTTTTTTAATTGTTTCTATTGATTCTAAATTTGTGCTTTGTATTGGGGAAGTCATATATAGATTAGGTACTGAATCAATCCATTTATTTATTTCTTCTATGTTGGAACAGTTGATTAAAGATAATGCTATTACCATTAATGAAGATAGATATACACCTTGATTATTAGTTGTTAATATTGAATCTAGTCAAATGATTCTGTTGAATCTTAACTACGGACAGTTTTAATTAAACCTAGTATTTATAAGGAATTAAAGCTAAAAAAGTTCGAGTAGAAATATAT
>CANQQR010000057.1 GCA_947626035.1 uncultured Bacilli bacterium
CAGTTAATCTAGCAAAAATCGGAATTACAGAATTTAAATAATTCCATCAGCACTTTGTTTGAAAAGAGATAAATTTTATTACCATCTTTTGTTTGTTTTCTTCTATATAATCTTTTTTCGTCTTCGGTTAAATTATTATATTCTTCTTCAGTTAATTCCATTTTTCTAGTTTGTACTGCAAAATAAGTTTGACCTAAGGCAACTGCTTCAAACTTTGGATTAGCATTTTGTACGATTAAGTAACAAGCGTATCTACTTAACTTATAATCAATTATTGCTTTTGTTGAAACGCCTGCTTTTACGATTTTGGTGTTTACACCAAAATGGGAATTTATATTATTATTACTTTGAGAACAAGCAATTTGTGCTTTTTCAATAACAGCTGAAAAATATCTCCATTCTTTATAACCTAAAATTTGTCCTAGTTCTCTTGCTTCCCAATATTCGTTACCCATTTCGTCAATGTGTTTAATATCTTCAAATGTTTTTTCTTTATACTTGTCTAATTCTTTTTTCATTTTGTTCACTTCCTTTTCTTTGTGTTTTTTGTTTCATGAATTAAGTATAACACACAAATATTTGTCATACAAGTGTTTTTGTTATTTTTATAAAGAAACAAGTAAGAGTTTCTTTTTTTCTCTTACTTGTTTAGTTTTTTGTTTACGTAGTCACATATTATTTGCGCTGTTTCTTCTTTTCCTATTTTTGAGTTTATGCATAAATCATAGTTTTCAGGGTTACCCCATTTTTGACCTGATATCATTTCATAGTAACTACCTCTGTTTTTATCTGATTTGTCTATATTTTTGCTTGCATCTTTTTCATTATCTTTGTACATTTTCATTATATTTTTTATTCTGTAATCTTTTGGTGCATGAATGTATACTCTTACTACGTTTTTATTGTTTCTTAATACGTAATCTCCTGCTCTTCCGACTAGTACACATGAACCTTTTTCGCTTATCATTTTTATTGCTTTTTCTTGTGCTTCAATTGCGTATTTTACTGGACTAGATGTTAAGTATAAGTCATGAAGTACATCGCTACTTCTATTTATGTTTGATATAAATTCTTTGTCTAAACCACTTTCTTGTGCTGCTAAACTTATCATTTCTTTATAGTAGTATGGTATGTTTAATTTTTTTGCAACGAGTTCGCCTATCATTTTTCCTTGACTTCCGTGTGTTCTAGATATAGTTATTATTACACCTTCTTTAGAAGACTTTAATATGCTGTTTTCTTCTTGTTCGTTTATAGTTAGTTTGTTAAGCTTTTTAAAGAATATTGCTAGTAGTATTATGGTTACTATGAAACCTATTGCGTCTGCTATTGGGGATGCATATAATACACCTTTTATTCCAAAGTATTTTGGTAATATTAGTACTAGAGGACAGAAGCATACTAAGTCTCTTGTTAAAGATACTACTGTTGCTTTTAAAGGTTCTCCTACTGCTTGAAAGAATATTGATGATGCTTTAATTAAGCATGTTAGTGTTATTAAAAGTAAGAATATTCTAAATGTTAGTACAGCAAATTCCATGTATAAGTCGTTTTCAGTACCGAATATGCTTATTATTAATTCTGGGAATAGTAAGAATATTATTGTAGATATTATTCCAACTATAGTTGTTAGTATTACTACTTTTTTGAATGTTTCTTTTACTCTTTCTACTTTTTTAGCTCCTATGTTGTAACCTAGTATAGGTTGTGCTCCTACTATAATACCTACAACTATGTTTATTACTATTGAAAATACTTTCATTACTATACCTATTACGGCTAGTGGAATGTCTGCACCATATTTACTTATACTTCCATATTTTGCTAGCATTAGGTTACATACTAAAGATATTACTACTATACTCATTTGTGTTATGAATGTTGATACACCTAAGTTTATTACGTTTTTTAATATGCTAAAGTTTAGTTTAAAACTGTTAAGAGATATTTTGAATGTTTTTGTTCTAGTGTAATATATTATTGATAGTATTAAAGATACTATTTGTCCAATTACTGTTGCGTATGCTGCTCCTTTTATTCCCATGTTTAGTGAAAATATGAATATTGGGTCTAATATTATGTTAGTTATTGCACCAAGTCCAGTTGTTAGCATTGAGAATTTTGGAGAACCATCTGCTCTTATTACAGAGTTCATGCTGTTTCCTACCATATATATAGGTATTGCGGCTATTATTATTTCGTAATAGTCTCTTGCTAGGCCAATGCTTTTTTCACTAGCGCCGAAAAGATATAGTAAGTTATCTTTAAATATTATTCCAAGTATTAAAAATATTATGCTTATTATGAATGTTACTAGTACACTGTTTCCAATTGAGATGTGAGCATTTTTTGTGTCTTTTCTTCCTTGACAAAGTGAAAGATATGCTGCTGCACCATCTCCAAAGCACCAAGCAAATGCACATGATATTATTGTTATTGGAAATACTATTCCAGTTGCTGCGTTACCTAAGTAACCTAAAGAACTGTGTCCTATAAATATTTGATCTACTACATTATATAATGAACTTATTAATAATGAGATTATGCATGGGATTGAAAATTTTATCAATAGTTTTGATATTTTTTCTTCCCCTAAAAATTTGTTGTTTTCGTCTTTCATTTTTCCTCCCTATTCGTCCATTAGTGCACAAAAAATACGCAAAAACTGATGCCGTGTTTTTACGCTTTTTTCACTTAACAGGCTTGATAATTATATAATTTTTTTAAATTTTTTTCAAGCAAGAAATTTTATAAATTTAAAATTTTATTTTGTGCGAGTTTTAATATTAGGTTGTATATCAAGTCGTTTATTATTTTACTTTCTTTTATGTTTTTTAAGTTTGTTTCTAGTTTGTTTAAGTCTTCATATGTGAAGTTATTTGTTTTTATGTTGTATATTTCATTTATTACTAGTGTAAATACTTTTGCTTCTTTTTTGATGTCTTCTTCTGTTAGGTTATTTAAGTCTACTGTGTTTATGTATGTATCTTCTACAGTTATGTTTACTTGTTCAAGGATTTCAGTTAGACCAAAATTCATTATTGTTGGAAGTAATTCTCTAAAGTCATTATTTTTAAATAGACTTAGGAATAGTTCTGTTGTGAATTTTTCATTTTTTAAATTTTGTAGTAAGTATTTAGATGTGTGTTTTTTGGTTAGGTCATTTTTTTCTAGGATTTCATAGACTTCAAAGACTGTGCTTATGTCATTTATTAGGTTTTCTCTTTTCCAGTTACTTATTATTTCTAATGATTTTATGTATATCATTTTTCTGTTATCTGTAGGTATTTTTAAGGTTTCGCCTAAAAATGGTTTGTTGTTTTTCCAGTTAGTGGCTGCATTTTTTGAGATTTCTGTTATTAGGTTAGATAGTAAGTATGTGTTTTCTAGTTCTTCTTTTATTTTTTCAAAATGTTTTTTGTTGTTTTCTGTTTGTATATCGTTTATTACGTATATTATTGTGGTTAAACCTTGTAATTCTCTACTTGTTTTTATTTTTTTGAAGTCGTTATATTCTGTTAATTTGTCAAATAGTTTTATGCTTATGGTGTTTTCATATGCTTTTATAATAGGACTACTAGTTATTTTATTAGTTAATTTAGGAGAGGAATAGTTTATTTCATTAAGGGATGTGTTATATATTTTGCTTATTCCAGATATTGGAAATAAGATAGAAAATGATATGGTTATAAATGAAAGTAGCCCTAATACTATATTTATTATTTTGTTTTGTTCTTCTATGTTCTTTTTGTTTTTTATGGTAATTATTATGTGATTTATTATGTATGTGATTAGGTATAATATATAGTATATGATTAAAGACATTAAAACTAGTGTGATAAATTTAATTGAATCGTCTAAAAATGTTATATTTTTATATTCTTCTTTTGATATTTTTAGAGTGGATTTTAGTAAAGATGTTATTTTATTTACTATATTATTTCCAAATATATTTGTTATTAGTTTTGTGATTATGAATGCTTCAAGGAAAGTTATTATGTTAGTTATAAGGGCGGTTGTGTTAGTTTTGGTGCTTTTTTTGTAGTAATTTATTAGGGTTATTATTAGTAATATTATAAAAATTAAGGTTATTATCATAGGTTTCTCCTTTTATTTTAAGATTTAGTTTAATTATACCAAACAATTTATGAAAATTATAGGTTTGTTTTTCTTTATATTATTGTTTATAATAAGGGTTAGTATACTAGCGTTTAGGAGGCTATTATGAAAGCAAGTAAGTTTGTTTTTCCAGCGATTATTTTAGTTGTTATGATTATTGCTATATTGAATTTTAAGGAATATGCAGATATTATTAATCAGACTAAAAAAAATGTGAAAATTAATTATGAAAATTGTTTAACTCTTTCAAAGGATGATGCAAATTATAAAATATATTGTGAGAAACTTGTTACTGAATATACAGAGTATAAGAAATGTGAAAATAAAAATACATCAGAATGTAAAAGGATTATTCGTAAAATTTTGTATACAGATAACAAGCATGTTTTTGATACTTTTTTAGAATCAAGTATAATGGTGTTTTTTCCAGTTATATCTTGTATTATAATATTTTGTGTAGTGTATGTAATTTCCCCATATTTTAGTAATTCTGTTTTTAGGAATTATTTAAGTAGAATGAGTTATAGTAAGTATATTCTTAGTATATTTAAGAAAACTTTAAAATTTAGTTTTGTAATACCTATATTTATGTTAATTACTTTGTTTAGTATTTATTTGTTAACGGGAAGTATGGATTTTAGTTTCTTTAATTATAAGTATATATTTACATATTTTGTTAATCCATGGTTATATAGTTTTATATGGATACAGATAGCTATTATTTGTACTAATGGAAGTAAAAACTTCATTGTATCGTTTGCTAAGAGTTTTGGAGTTTTTTCAATTATATTTGTGTTTATTGATTGGATTATGTATGTTTTTAGTGAAAAAAATATTAATATAGAGTTAATTAATATGCTTGATGTGTTTAAATATTGTGATAAGTTTTATGATTATGTTACTATGCTTTCGTCTTTTTTAGTTTTGTTTCTTCTTTTAACTATTATTATAGTAATTATATATATGAATAAGGAAAAGATACTTTGTAATATTGAGAAATGTGAGGTAGAATATGATAATCAGTATAAATAATTTAAGTAAGAATTTTAAGAAAAATGTTATTTTTGATAATATAAATTTAAAATTTAGTAGTGGTAAAATTTATGGTATAGTAGGACAAAATGGAAGTGGTAAGAGTGTGTTTTTAAAGGTTTTATGTGGGTTTTACTACCCTACTTCTGGGGAGGTTTTGTTTGATGGTAAGAATTATCAAAAGAATGATTGTTTTCCACCTAGTTTAAGGTGTTTGATTGAAAAACCAGCATTCTTTCCTGATCTAAATGCTTTTGATAATTTGAAACTTTTAGCAAATATTCAAAATAAAATTACAGATAAAGATATAATTAATGCTTTAGATATTGTTTCACTTGAAAATAGTAAGAAGAAATATTCTAATTTTTCACTGGGAATGAAACAAAAGTTAGCAATTGCTAGTGTTATTATGGAAGATGCAGAGGTGCTTATACTAGACGAAGCGTTTAATGGAATTGACGAAGCAAGTACTTTAAAGATACAAGATTATTTAAATAAAATTAGAAAAGATAAGTTAATGATTATTACATCACATCATAAGGACGATTTAGAGAATTTGAAAGTTGATGAGATGTATAAGTTTGAAAATGGAAGTGTTGTTAAAATTGAAAGCAAAAAATAATATAGGACATTATATAAAGTCTAAAAATTTTATTGTATCTTTGGTTATAATTCTCTTGTTTTCTTCTTTTATTGTTGCGGCTATGAATGGTCGGGATTTGTTTTATAGTTTTTTAATTTGTCTTGAAACGCCTTGGTATATTATTTTTCTTTTAATTGTTGGACTTATTAATACTGGTAAAATGTTAAATGAGATTAGGGTTGATTATAATTATTTGGGTAGATTTAAAAATAAAATATATGCATACCGAAATTTTATTAAAGTTTCTACTATTATTAATACTATTTTGTTTGTTGTTTCATTTTTGATGCTTTTTTTCATATTAGTTTTTTATAGAAATTTACCTATAACAAATATTAATTATCAATATTATGATGTTAAAAATTATGTTTATTTAGTATTTCATATTATAAAAGTATTGTTTTTGTTAAATTTAATACAAAATGTTTATATTGTTTTATCTTTAATTATTGGTAGTAAGGTCTCAACATTTTTATATTCATTGATACTTTTAGATATTACATTTATACCTAGTAATTTTGGTACTGTTACTTCGTTTTTAAATATGAGATTTAGACCAATATATTATTTTGACCCTTTACCTTATTCGTCGTTTTTATTAGAAGTAAGTATTAGCATTTTTTATATAGCACTTTTGGTTATTTTGTATTATGTTTTAATTTATGTTTTTAAGAAAATGAAAAAAGATATTGTTTAGTATCTTTTTATTTGTGGAAATATAGTTTTGTTTGATATTCTATTTCTAGTTTTAGTTTTTCTGTTATGCCTAGGTAGTCACTGTTTGCTATTTGTTTTCTTACAGATAATGGGAAAATTGTTTTCATGTCTTTTTCGTAGTAGCTTCCGTCTCTTGGAATGGTATAGTCTTTTATTATAAATTTGTTATTTTGTTTTTTTATTTTATGTTGAACTTTTAGTTATGTTGAACTTTATAAAAGAAGCCTTAAAATTAAAGACTTCTTAATAAAAAAGTTC
>CANQQR010000058.1 GCA_947626035.1 uncultured Bacilli bacterium
TATTAAATATTACACAAGATACAAAAAATGAGCAAAGCCTTATAATTACTAGGATTGCTCATTTTAACTGCAAAACTCAAGATTATATTTTAATTATACCACGTACTTTAATAAAATCAATTAAAAAGGAACTTTATTAACACTAAATATTGTGTTATTATTAATAATAGGGTAAGGAGAATGTTATGAAAGTTATTAGTATAGTAATTAGTTATAGTTCTTTTATAGTAAGTGAAACGGAAGTTAGTAGTAATGTTGATACTAATCAAATTTTTGATAATGTTCTTTATTATACTAAGAAATATATAAATAAAAATAAAGATAAAGTGAGAGATGCTTTAAATATTAATACTATTAAGACTATAAATTATGAAGATTTTAGTTCTTTTATGGTGCTTCAAGATATATTAGATTTTGAGAATGTTATTTTTAGTATTAATAAATCTATTCCTACTAATGTTTTAGATAAGTTATTTAAGAGTGATAATTTAAAGAGTATTGTTTGTTATTTTATGCCTAGTGATTATGTTCATAAGTTTGCATCTAAAGGTGTTAGTATTAAGTTTCAAAATGATATGGGATTTAATTTAAGTTTTATTAGAAATAATAAGTTTAAAGATTTAAAGTCTATTTATTATAAAAAGAAGATTAGTTTTTATAGTAGTGGAGAGGTTTATGATAATTTTGAGGAGTTTTTAAAGGTTAATAATTCTTTAAAGTTAATTGATTTGTATTATTATTCTAATGATTTAATAGAGTTTATTGTTAATAAGTTAAAGAAGTATAATTTTAATGATGTTAATATTTTTATTCATCAAGATGAGAGTAATATGTATGGTTTAAAGGCTAGTATGAGTTTTTTAAGGAGACTTAATAAGGAGTATAGTGGTAAAGATAATAAGCTTATTAAGATTATTTATTCAGATGAATTTTTTAAAAATAATATATTTAAGGAACTTACTTATAATGGGTTAAAGTTTGCTATGGTGCTTGTGTTTTATGTTGGAATAGTTTTTATTGTTTCTGAAAGGTATCATGAGTATATTGGTATTTTGAATTTAAGACTTATTGAAGATACTTTAGCTAATACTATTACACAACCAGAAGTAGAGATTGATGAGATGGATGATCAGGAGGTTATAGAAGAAGAAACACCTGCACCTACAACGCCACCAGTAGAGGTGGAGGAGGAAGACCCTAATCCATATCCTAATATTCCTACGTCTTTTGATACTTTACTTAGTATGAATAAGGATGTAGTAGGGTGGCTTAGAGTTAATGATACTAGGATTAATTACCCAGTTTTGCAAGCTTATGATAATGAGTATTATTTAGGACATGATATTTATTTTAGAACTATTATGACAGGTTGGATTTTTATGGATTATAGGAATAATCCAACAGATTTAGATAGAAATACTATTATTTATGGACATAATTTACTTAGTGGGTATATGTTTGGAGATTTAAAGAAGACTGTTAATTATTCTTGGTATACTAATAGTGAGAATCAAATTATTGTGTTTAATACTTTGAATAGAAATATGAAGTGGCAAATCTTTTCTATGTATAAGACTGATTATACTAATGATTATTTAACTAATGAATTTTTTGATGATAATGAGTTTATGAATTATATTAATATGGTAAAGAGTAGGAGTTTTTATGATTTTGGTGTTGATGTTAAACCATATGATAAGATTTTAACTATTTCTACTTGTACTGGTAGTAATAATAGAAGACTTGCTATTCATGCAGTATTAGTTGATGGGTAAATTAAAAAATAACAGGGTGAACTGTTATTTTTTTACCATCCAATTATCAAAGATATTTGCGTTACTACTTGATGGTGGTGGACTTGCTTTTTGCATTTTGACTATCATTGGAATTTTTAATATTCTACCAAATGCTACACAAGTACCGGGTTGCAAGCTTTTTTGTTTTTCTACTATGTCTGCTGACATGTTAGGTATCATTTTGTTTATGTAGTCTAAGTCTTGTGGGTGAGTTATTTTAAATATTATGAAGTTATCAGCTTGGCTTATTACGTTTCCGTTTAGGTCAGTTGGTCTTTGTGTTATTAAGTCAAGTATTATACCATGTTTTCTTCCTTCTTTTGCGATACGTTCAAATATGTTATAACCAAGTAATTCAACGTCGTCTCCTTCTTTTACGTATCTGTGTGCTTCTTCTAGTATTATGTGAATAGGTATGCTTGCACGAGGTTCGTTAGTTTTACCGAATGTTAAAAATATTCTACTAAATATTTTTGTTATGGTTCTTGCAAATCTATCGTCAACGTCTTCTAGGTTTATGTTAACTAGTTGGGCTTTTTTACCGTCTTTAGTTGTTAGTAAATGACCGATAAATTCTTTTAGGCTATTATATTTTTTGTCTGTGAAGAATTCTGCGTTGCTGCTGTTTATTAGGTTGTGAAGTTTTACTTTAAGGCTTATTGCTTCATCATACATATCAGCGTTTAGTAAGTATCTTTCACTAAATAGGGTAAAGTTAAGGGCAATTTCTAGTTCTTTTAGGCCATAGGTTACATTTGTTGTGTCTATGTTCCAAGTTTTGTCGTCGTGTATGAAGCTTTCTATATATTCAGATATGATTGTTCTTTCTGCGAATCTTCCTTCTGAGTCTATGTCGAAGCAGTGACGAAATACTCTTGTGAAACCAATTCCTGGTACAACAGCGTTTAGGCTTATTTCATTTGTGTATGTGTTTGATACTATGTCAAATATTTGGTCTCTTATTTTAGCGCTTGTTTGATTTGTGTACATTATGGAAGTTATTGCTTTAGCTAGTAAGTGATTTTTATATTCATTTACTTCTTTACTGTCACTTGCGAATATTTTGGCAAGTTCTATTGCTGATTCTATTATTGATATTTGACTGTATTTTGTTGCGTCTAGTAAGTTTAGGACGTCATCTATAGTTAGTAATGATACAGGAACTTCAAGTTTTTCTTCGTTTATTAGTCTTTTGTTTGTTGTTATTAGTTTGTAGTTAAGATTTGGGTTTATTTTGTTTAAGTCTTTAAATGCGTTTATATATTCACCAAATGAGTCAAATATGAACATGTTAGCGCGGTAGGGAAGAGCAGGAGTGCTATATACGTTTTGTATTATTCTACATATTCCATAAGTTTTACCTGCACCAGAGTTACCAAATATTGCTGTGTGATTACTAAATAAATCATCTATGTTTACTTTTATAGGGAAGTCTTTATATAGAGGAGATACTCCTAGGGTAAATGATTTGTCGTCTCCACCAACTAAAACTGCTAGTTCACTTTCGTTTATGATTCTTACTTTAGCATCTAGAGTAGGTTTTTTTAGTAATCCACCTATGAAGTTTCTTTCAGTCATTTCTCCTAAAAAGTTTATTTTTGCTGTGCCATCGCCTATGTCTTCAACTTCGCCTAGTATTTTTTTGTCGTCGTCAACAAAAACTACGTGCATGTTAAGTAAGTCGCCTACTAGTTTTTTGTCCATTTCTATTTCTACTAATGCTGAGTTTTTGTTTATTGCTTTAATATTTCCAAACATTTAAATCACCTTTATTTTCTATTTATGATATTAACATAATTATTTGATTTTTACAATTCATAAGTGGTTTTTAATTGTAATTTATTTTTCAAGTGAACAATTTTACATTATTTTAAAAATTGTTCAGTTCAGTGAACAAAAATGTTGATGTTTGTAAAATTGTTCATTATAATATGGTTAGATTAAAAGGAGCAATGTATGATAGTTAGGGAACATTATTTAAAACAAATAAGAGATTTTTATGATTCTGATTTAATTAAAATAATTGTTGGTGTACGTAGATGTGGTAAATCAATAATTTTGGAACAAATTATGGAAGAAATTAGTAAGAAGACTGATAATATTATTCATTTGAATTTTGAGGATGATTTAGTTATTTCTAATATTTATGATAGTGAAAAATTGATAAAGTATGTAGAAGATAATAGAAAAAATGGAAAGTGCTATATATTTTTAGATGAAATTCATGAAGTTAAAGATTGGGAAAAGGCTGTTAAAACTTTAAGGTTACATAATAATTCAGTTTTTATTACTGGTTCAAATTCTAAAATTTTATCAAAAGAATATACTGATGCTTTTAGTGGTAGATATGTGTCTTTTAGAATTAGACCATTTGTTTATAAAGAAATAGTAGAATATTCTAAAGAGTTAAATAAAGAATTTAGTATATCTGATTATCTTGTATGGGGTGGTTTTCCTAAAAGATTTGAGTTTCAATATGATGCGATGATTACTTATTTAAAGGAAATTAATGAATCTATTATTATTAAGGATTTAATGTTAGAGTTTAATATTAAAAATAAAGAGTTATTTAAAAGAATAGTTAATTATGTTTTAATATCAAATTCACGAGTATTTTCTTCTAGATCTATTGAAGGTTATTTAAAGAATGAACATATTAAATGTTCTGTTAATACGATTATAAAATATTTGAGTTATTTAGAAAAAGCTTATGTTATTAATAGAATAAAGCCATATTCTTCTAAAGCAAAAAGTGAATTACATTATTATTTTAAAATATATAATGAGGATGTTTCGTTTAATTCATTAAGAATTTTTAATAATAGATATGATTTAACACATAATATGGAAAATATAGTATATAATGAACTTATTTATATGGGGTATAAGTTAAAGGTTATGAGTAAGGGAGAAAATGATAAGGAAATAGATTTTATTGCTAGTAAGGATGGTAAAGAGTTCTATATACAAGTTGCTTATAGTGTAGAGAATGATAAGACATATGATAGAGAGTTTGGTGCTTTTGCATCTATTGATAATACTCATAAGAAAATTATTATTACTAATGATGATTTAGATTATTCGACTAGTGCGGTTATTCACATAAAATTAAAGGATTTTTTAGTGATGGAATCATTAGATGAAGTGTAATTTGATGCATTTTAATATTGTTGTAGTCTACTTTAGGTGGACTACAAAAGTAAAATATATAGAAGAATTTATTTGATTTTCACCACAAATTATCGTTTAATGATAAAAAATGGTGAAAATATTGATTGTAATGTGATTATGTTAATACTAGTAGTGTGCAAGTTGGTGGACAAGTTAGTGAGCAAGTCAGTGCTATTAAAGTCAATAATTTTATAAATAAACATGGATGTTGTTAATTATCAAGATTTGTGATGATAATGTGCTAAACAAAACTCTATAAAAATTCGTAATGTATTAAATGATATATTTAGTATTTAGATGGAAAAGGTTAGCATGTTGAATAATTGTTTTAATTTTAATAAAATTTGCATACGCTTTATTGGAATGTTAAAAATAATTAAAAATTTTTTTGATATTTTTGTTAAAAATATAGAAAAATGATAAAAAACACTAATAATATATGAAAAAAATTGATTATTTTTTGATTTGACTATAATGATTGATTGAAAAATTTTATGTATTTGTTAAAAGAAACTATATAACTATATGTAGATTTAGAATTATTGAAAGTACAAAAGTATAAATTGAAAATATCAATTTTGATACAAAATCGTTTGGACTACTAAATAAAACTCTGCAGAGAAATCTGCAGAGCTCTGCAGAACCTCTGCAGAGATACATAAAAATGTATTGAGATAAAAATTGAAATTGATTAAAAAATGTTATATAAAAAAGTTTTCAATTGCTAAATTTATTTGATTTTTATCGCGAATTATCGCATATTGATAGAAATTGGTGTAAATATTGGCTCTGATGCAAAATTTGTTTGGACTACTAAAAAAACTCTGCAGAGCTCTGCACATATTTCTGCAGAGGTATATTTATCATTTCAACATAATGTATGGTAAAATTCGAGAAAATACCCGACAAAATGAATAGATATATTTTTAAACTTGTTGCTAACATAACTTTAACTTAATGAACTTTTTTTATGTTATACTTTTTTAATTTTAGCATTCTGTCAAAAGTTTCTAAAATATCTTGATTTTTTCTTTGTTTTGTTCTATTATGTTCATTGCAAACCTCCTTGAGTAGTTATGCATATTGTAAACTGGGGCAAATCAATAGTTGGGGCTCTGATATTTTTGGTAGTATACACTACATAACGGCATAGATCGTTTTTATTGATTGTGACTTAGATTACGTACAGTTATTATACTGTTTTGGCAAACTATTTCAAGAGGTTTGCTTATTTTTTTGAGTTGCTAAGTTGCGGACAATGTCTGCCGTATGTTATACTTTTGTTACAGTTCAGTCAAGAGATAGATGAATAATCTATCTTTTACTTCTATTATACCTTATTTTTTATGAATTTT
>CANQQR010000059.1 GCA_947626035.1 uncultured Bacilli bacterium
ATCTTGAAGAACACATAGAGGCATACCCCTTATAGGTATCATAGGTATCATATGTATGATTGGTAGGGGGTATAGGTATGATATATATAGTTGGTAGTAGTATAGATAAAATAGATTATTGGAAATTAGTAAAAAAAAAGAAAAAAAAATGAAAAATAGTTATTGACTTTGTTATTATTTTGTAGTATAATTAGTATGTAGGTTGAGGAGCAAACCTACTGTGAAAAAAAATAGTGAAAAAAAAATGGTGAAAAAAAAAGGAGTAAAAAAAAATGGAAAAAAGAATTGATGTTATTATTGATATTCGCGGTAAATATTATGGTAGGGCTGATTATCTCCGTCAAATTTATTTAAACTACCCTTGTGAAGATAGGGAGGACTACATAGCCTATATAGAAGATAGGTATTATTGGTATAGGGATAAACTTATAGATTTATGTCTTAATAACTATGCCTGTGTACATTGGCTGTTTGCCTTTAGCGTAAACACACAACCGTTGATAGACAATATAGTTAGTTTACGCGATTTTTTAGAAGAATGTGATTGTTTATTTATGAAGTCTGTTCATAAACCTGAGAAAACTGATTATGAATTAGCATATAATTGTAGTCTTATTTGTGCTGTACTTGACAAGGTATATGACCACTTGCTTTGTACCATACAAAAAGCAGGTAGATGTATAAAACACTAAAAAAAAGGAAGGTAACAAAAATGATTGATGTAACGTTCAAAACAAGAGAGGCAACCGCTATTCTCGAGAATGGCAAACCGGTAATCAAATATGTTGACGGCAAAACGCGCGTGCTTGTCGCAAGCACAAAGAGCCTTAACATAGCACACGATGACTTGACAGCGCAGGGGATAGTTATCACAGCGACAAATAGGAGTGATATTTTTCTTGATATGTCAAAAACAAGGACGGCTATACTTGCTATGTGCAAATCTCAAATCGAAGATGAAGCATTGTCCGCTATGGTAGCCGAACACTGTATGAAGGCACTTGCAAGCGCGTGCGTATTTTGGAAGAGTGCCGACAAGGCATAACACTACAATAGTCTAAAGCGCGCTAGAATGGCTTATACGGGCTGAACAACTACAGTTGATTTACAGCAAAACAAAGCGCATAGCATAGCAATTATAGCGCGTATGCAAGCCCTGTTTGAGTATGGCAAACAGGGCTTGCCATATATATAGGGGCGGGGTATATATCAAAACGCAATGAACCGCCTAAAAATACTACATACCTAGGAGGGGTATCTATGAAAACAGAATTTAGCAATCAAGGCGAGAGTGTGCTAGCAAACGAACTTGAGAGTGCTAGCAAACAGACAATCGAGAGTGCTAACAATCAAGAAGCAGAAAATGTCAATCCAGCAGACCCATTTGGGATAAGTGCACCATCTGTAAGTGCACCCGAGGCACCTTTAAGTGCACCTGTTGAAAAACCATTTCTTAGAGTATATCGTAAGAAAAGCACATTTCCCGGAGCAAAACCTACAGATTATTGGTATTCAGGAACTAGAAGTGACGGTACGTCGGTAACGGTTATCTTCAAGTGCGGGATACCGCAAGACTACCAAAACGAAGGAGCATTTGAAATAACAGATGTTATTGGTACTGCAAAGAAGGAAACAGTAGAAAAAGGAAACGAAGTCTACACCAACTTTAAGTACTACATAACAAGTTGCAATTTCAGAGAAGTCGTAGGAGGAGAATTGCCACTATGAGAAATTGTATCTCTTGCAAGTACTCAATAGAAAAGTTTAGTTATGGGCATAGATATTTATACTGTGAGTACTTGGACAGAAACATCACTAATAGATTGTCTAGCCGCGCAGAGTATTGCGAGGGATATGAAAAGGAGGATTTAGAGTATGACAAAACAAATAGAGAGAGAGCAGGCTATATCACTTATAACAGCTACATATAAAGATAGAAGTGGCTTATGTGATAGATACATAAAACTGTTAGATGAAGCTGAAAAGAAGTCATCTGAAGAAGGTCAAAAACCTGCAAAATATGCACTTGCAATACGCAAAGCATATAGTGAAGTGCGCGTATACATATACGACGCTTGCAAGAATAGGTATTTGTGGGAGGCAACAGTAGCTGTATATAATCAATGATAAATCTAGGAAAATCTAGGCTTTATGTCGTAGTTCGCAATAAAGTAGACTATGATAAAGCAAAGAAAATTCCAGATTGTCGCTATATAGTATTTGAAAAAGGCTGTAACATATTTATATGCAGTGAAAGCAAAGGTAGCTTTATTAAGAAAAGATATAATGTATTTTATAAAGCTACAGACGAAGATATTGATACGACAGGCATTGAGGCATACCAATCATTTTATAGATATTGTGGTAGGGAAATGATTGACAGTATGAAAAGTGCCTGTCGTATTATAAATTCTTGGGATAGTTACGAGCAATTGCATTACTATAACTTTGATTATGCTGATACAGTGATAAATGAACCTGTATTTGTATATGATGTTAATAGCTCATTTACATATGGAGCAATGCAACTACCAAAAGAGTTTGATAAATTAAAAGAATATATGCTATTTTTATATGAATGTAAAAAGCAAGCGTCAAACGAAGTGGACAGAAGTAGATATAAAAATATGATGAATTATCTTATAGGATATTTTGCTAGAGTAAAAGAATTTGTATGGCTTAGAAGTGAAATAATCCGAAATAGTAATTATAATATTAACTTAAAAATGTCTGATATAGTTGATGCTGGTGGAAAAGTGTATTTATCAAATACAGATAGCATATTTACTGATAAAGTGGGTAGTGATGTTATGAAAAAATATGTAGGAGATGAGCTTGGACAATTTAAACTTGAAAAACAGGCTAATAAATTTATTTATAAGTCATCAAATATATATCAATTAGGAAGCGACGTTGTATATAGTGGTGTAAAATATTTTGCTAGAAAATATGTAAACTTATTTGACGGAACTTTTGCACAACAAAGTGGTAATCTTATAATACCATATGATTTTGACTTAGGTGATGAAAATCAATCTAAGTTATGTAGAGTTAAAAAGGATAAGATAATAGTAGATGTATTTAATGTCCTTGGAGAACAAATAAATAAAATTATATATAAGTTGGAGGGTTGAACTATGATACTGTTAAATAAAGCAGATAAAAGACAGGCTCTTTTAGAAATATTTACAGAGGAAGACGTATCTACTTATGGATATGTCAACGATGATGTTCTAGCAAGAGCCGATGCGATTTTTGAATATGCAATGCAACAAGATGATGCCAAGGGATTTGGCAGAATGGCACAATATACAAGATACCAAGCAATACTTAGAGATTTGTCACTCGATGAAGGGTCAAAAAGAAGTGGTGCTGGATATGAATATTCAGATGAATTTGAAATGAAGCGATATTCTGATATAAAACATACAGAATATTTCGATAATTTTCTTGATAGAGGAGAATATGAAAAAATAGCAAAAGGACTTGCTAATGCTGGACTTCCAACTTCGGTATTAAAAAGCGTAAACATTGGAATACCTGAAAATGGTCTTGTTATAGAAACAGATAAAGGAAATGTAAAAATAATACAAGAAGTTGACAGAATGGCGGGAAGTAGTCCTGTTATAACTAATTTTGAAATTATATTATATCCAAATGATGGGAGTTATCCTGTTCAAGTGTATGAATTTTCACGTGACGGCGCAGAAGGTGAAGGTGTATCAAGATATTTATCGGAAAATATGAATGTAGAAAAATCTCTTGAATATTTTGAAGAAACAGGTGATAAAATCATTATATCTAGAGATAAAAAAGGACGACTTCACGCACGTAAAAATGGTAAATTTGTAAAATTTGATTGGAGCTTATTAGAATAAAGGAGGTATATTTATGGACGTTGCAACAGTTATAAGTCAAATTACCTATGAAAATGGTATAGTAACATCAAAAACAACAGGTAGACAATATACAGTAGCGGACTTCTTGGATACTCTGTTTAAAAAAGAGAAGTTTACAAAACAGCAAAAAGAGGAGCTTAGAGAATATTTTATTGATTATCTTAAAGAGCAGTCCAAAGGAAGTATTTTTATGGACAAGTTCCTTAAAAAATACAATATTGAAGCAAGTGATGGTGTGTTTATATTAAATGGTAAAATTACACCCACAGAAGAATTATTTAGAATATTTTGGCGCGATGAAAGATTGCTTCCGTCAGAATTATCTCCAATACTAGAAGATGTAGAAAAAATATCTGAAAAAGTGGACATACAACAAAAGATATTTAATGAGCGTGTAGTAAGTAGAGCTAAAAAAGGTAAAAGTGCCTATCTTGCAAGTCTAGATACTATTTATAAAGGTTCAATACAATTTAGAACACTTCTACACAATATAATTGTACCAAATACAAAACCGCTATTTCATATTCTTTACGATGACGGAGTTGGCGGTACTGGTAAGTCAACTTTATTAGATGTACTAACTATGATAGTAGGTCAAGAATATGTAAGCAATGTATTGTTAGATAATTTTAGCAATAGATTTATGTTTGCAAATATGCTTGGTAAATACTTAAATATAGGAGATGATAATGGTAAAAATGACGAGTTGCAAAATGTAGGAGTGTTAAAAAGCATTGTCACAGGAGGAAGGGTTACTATTGATAGAAAAATGATGCAACCTATAGAAGTAAGACTATTTGCTAAGCAATTGTTTGCTACAAATATATTACCGTATATAGACTTTACTGATGGAGGATTAATGAGAAGGTTAAATATAGTTCCTATGAATGTAAAAATACCATATTATGTAAGTTTGCCAGAATTTGATGAAAATGAAATTGGAGCAATTATATATGAAATATTGCAAAGTCCAGATATAGAATATAATTCAAATACGCTTGCTATGACTAGTAGTTCATTATATAGATTTTATAAAGCTCAAAGCGAAGGAAAAGGAGCTATAACATATCCATTATATTGTCAGTATTGTTATAATTATGGATTTAAAGCAATGAATATTGTAAATTACGAAAATAAGCTAAAATTTATTGAGGCTTATGAAAAAGAGCAAAAACTATACAATGAATTATGGGGAAGTCAGTTAGATTTTATTAGTGAAGAATAGAATGAAAATAGGATATATGGATTAGCAAGAATTATTATTTGTAAAAACCCCGTCTATTTAGACGGGGTTTTGTTTTTTACTGTACAAGATTAACAACAATGTCAGTTATAGTAGTAAAAATCGATGTATCTATATCTTTTTTTACGATTTGCGGAATAGGTTTAGATGTATCAATATAATAAACGCTAGGTATATTATCGATGGGTCCCATTCCCACAACAGTTTTTGCGTCTACTAATCCACTAGCAACAAGAACACCTGATTTTCCTTCAAATAAAGCCATAAAAGCAACCATCAAAGCCCTCTGTGATGTAATACTGTTTGGATTAGCTGAATCAAACACTACAAACATATCTGTTTGATTAGAATTAGAAGTAAACCTAAGATGGTGCCTATATTTTAATATTAGTTTATCTCCACTTGCTCCATCTTTACCAGCAGGACCAGTAGGACCTTCAGGACCAGTAAGACCAGTAGGACCAGCAGGACCTTCAGGACCAGTAGGACCAGTAGGACCTTGTTCTCCCCTAGCACCTTGAGGACC
>CANQQR010000060.1 GCA_947626035.1 uncultured Bacilli bacterium
AACAAATTTTAGGCAGTTATTAACATTATTTTTTTTATTAATCGGTTTCTTTTTTCTGCTTAGCTGTGAATAGTAACATTTTTTTTATTAAGAACTTCCCTGTTATATAAAAAACCTCACTTCCATATCACAAGAAATGAGGTAAAAATAACATTAATTATTTCTTTTTACTAACAAATACAAAAACAACCACCAAAACAACTACCGCTCCAACTACAACATAAATCAAAAAGTTACCATCTAAATCACTATCACTCACAATTTGACTACTTGCTTTATCATAAACAATAACATACTTACCCAAACTATCACTATCAAAAATAACAGTATAATCTTTAACATCATAACTAATCAAACTAAATTCGCCACTATCTAAAACCTCATAAACAGCTTTCAAATTCTTATCTTTATCTAAACTTAAAGTAACCTCCGCGCTTCCACTAAAATCAGTCCTATTTCCCTCTTCATCACTAAAATAAATATCTAAATATCTACTATTATCTCCAAACTGACTCTTAATATCACTAGGAACCTCTAAATAATCAACATTAAATTTAGAACTATCACTAACAATTCCTTTTTCTACCATTACACTACCTAAAGTATTAGAAAAAACATCACTAACTGCATATAAACACCTAGCCCCTAAAAAAGATAAAAAACAAACAAATAAACCAAAAACCACATTGAACTTCCTCACAAAAACATCTCCTTACTTAACAAAACCAACACTTCTAAAAGGCAAAATCCTTAAATTAACCTTACCAACAATATCACTTCTCTTAAAAGCACCCAAAATCCTACTATCTTTAGAAATATCTCTATTATCTCCTAACACAATATACTCATCTTTTCCAGCTTTCAAAGTAAAATCATCAGTCTCTTCAAAATTCAACTCACACTCTACTTCTTTACCATCAATATATAATACATTAGAAGCATATTTAACAGTTTCGCCAGGAAGTCCTATAACTCTCTTAATAATCTCTCCACCATCATACTTTAAAACAACAATATCAAACCTATTAATACCAATCTTCGCACCTATCTTATTAACTAAAACAACTTCCCCATCATGTAAAGTAGAATCCATACTATGTCCACTCACAACGCCAGGGGTAATTATAAAAGTCCTAAGTAAAACAACCACAACTACAATAATAACATATGGAAGTACACTTCTTACAAATTTCATAGCCTCATCCTCTTTTTCTATAAATAATTATAATTACTACAAGACAAAACTTCAAGCAAAAGAAAGAAAAAAGAAACTAGCTTTACTAATTTCTCTCTTTAATCTTATATCTTCCTTTAACATCCTTTAAGAAATTAAGTTTGCTTCTTCTAACTTTACCTTTCTTAACAACTGTAATACTATCAATTAAAGGACTATTTACTGGGAAAACTCTGTTAATTGCAACACTACCAACTTGTTTTCTAACTGTAAAAGTTTCACTAACACTTCCACCTTTACGAGCAGTAACAACGCCCTCGTATGCTTGAATTCTCTCTCTTTTTCCCTCTTTAATCTTAACGTCTACTCTAACAGTATCTCCTACTCTAAACTCAGGAACATTAGGATTAACTTGCTTTAAATTAATCTTATCAATTACGTTCATTTTAAAAACTCTCCTTATCTATTGCTTTTATTTAATCATACACCCCTAGTGCAGCAGATTAAGCTAGTAATAATACTAACACAAAAATGTAAACTAATCAAGTACTTTACAAAGATTTAAGGCCTTAATACCCTAATTATAGTCTTATCTCTATCATTACTAACAATCGAATCATAAATAGTCTTTATCTCATCCTCTCTAACACTAGCTCCATATAAAAACCTAGAAATATAATCAACCCTAGAAAAATCAAGACCCCTATATAAATCTGTTCTATTTAAAATCTTATAAAACTTCATCAAAGGACAAACCCTTTCATTCTTAAAATCATACCCATAAAAAGCCTTAGAAACATAATAACCAACAAAATCAGAAATATTAACAAAATCTCCATTTGCTAAAACTTCTCCCATAGCATCCAAAGAAAACAACTCACAAAACCTCTCATTAGGAAAAAAATCATGATAAGCTTTATAAATCGCGCTAGAAATAAAACCACCAAAAATCCTAGACTTTCCTCTTAAATCATACTCTCCCAAAATAACATCACTTGCATCCTTATAAAACCTAAACTTACTACTTACCAAAAATTCCTCTAAATAAGCATGTGCTACTTCATGTAAAATTACTCTAAAAAACATATACCTAACATGCTCTTCACTCACACTTTTAAAAACACCAGCCTTATAAAGTTTAAAAGTAAATGCACGTATCTTATCAAAATTAAAAATAATCTCAGAACGAAACGCACTATAATGCGCTATATGATTTAACCTACTATTAGATCTAATATGAGTTAAATACTCTCTACTAATCCCAAACTCTTGACTTATAATATTCCTAAACTCATCAAGAAAACACATCACAGAAAAATCATCTCTATTAAAATTTTCTAAAATAAAATCATAAACCCCCATAAATTAATTACCTTCCTTTACCTTTCTCCTTTTCCGTATCAGCAAATTCCATACTAGCCATCTTAAAACTATTCCTAATCACATTAGCATAATACTCTCTTTCCATATACTTATTCCTAAACTCATTCTCAGTTAACACAATCCTAATCAAATACTCTCTATAAAGTTTATTCTTTAAATGTTCCTTATATTTATTAAAAATTGCTTGTTTAACTTTCTCAATCTCTCCTAAGCAAGCCTTAATACCATCTTCACTATCATCATCACTAATCAAAAAATCATAAATCTTCTTATACAACTTAGAAAACCTCTTATCAAGTTGCTTCTTAGAATATTTATTCCTTAAATTATCTCCACATATAAGAACTTTGCCTACCTTAAACTCTCCATTACCTTTAGGCTTAATCTCCAAGCCATATAACTCTCCCATATCATTAAACTTACACTTTTTAATTTTTCTCTTAATATAATACATAAACCCACCTACTTTAACAAATCCGGTCTTTTCTCTCTAGTAACACGAATCCTTTCACTATTTCTATACTCTTCAATTTTTTTATGGTCTCCACTTAACAAAACAGGAGGAACACTTAAACCATTATAAACTCTAGGCTTAGTATAAACAGGGTAATCTAGTAGTCCATCACTAAAACTTTCACTAGTTAAACTCTCTTCACTAATAACACCAGGAATAAGTCTAACAACACTATCAACAACCGCTAAAGCGGGAACCTCTCCACCGGTCAAAACAAAATCTCCAATACTAATCTCCATATCTACAATACTCTTAATTCTCTCATCAAACCCCTCATAATGACCACACAATATAATCAAATGCTTCTCTTTACTCAAACTAAATGCTTCACTCTCTTTATACACTTTACCAGTAGGACTCATCATAATAACCAAAGAATTATCACTCTTAACACTAGAAATAGCCTTAAACACCGGATCACACATAATAACCATACCAGCTCCTCCCCCATAAGGGGTATCATCCACCTGACTATTATTTAAAGTACTATAGTCTCTAATATTAACAACATTAATAATAACCTTACCACTACTAATCGCCCTTTTAATAATACTTTCCTCTAAAAAAGGACTAAACATATTTGGAAAAAGAGTCAAAATATCTATTCTCATATAATACCCTCCAAATTCTTAAAAACAACATCTTTACCAACACTAGAAATAAAATCAAAATTATAAGGAATATACTTACCACTAACACAAAATAACTTATAACCATTATTATTAATAATATCACTAATTTTACCTATCACTTTACCATCATAAATAGCTTTCTTACCTAAAAAATCACTATCTAAATACTCTCCACTCTCCAAAACCAAATCATCCTTTAAAAAATAAACACTCATACCCTTAAACCTTAAAACATCACTAATATCATTAAACCCACAAAACTTAACCATATCATAATTCTTATGAACTCTATAACTCTCAATAGTAACCTTTTCCTTATCTTTACCCAAATACAAATTATTATGAACCAAAAACACACGTGACTTAAAAGAAAAATCACTAACAATCCTAACCTCGCCCTTTAAAGCATGAGTATTAACAAGTTTTCCAACATAAACATAGTCCATAAACTTCACCTAAATTTATACATTATTATACCACCAGTCACAGAAACATTCAAACTTTCACAACTAGATTTCATAGGAATATTAATTCCCTCATCACTAATCTCTTTAACATAATCACTAATACCTTGACCCTCACTACCTAAAACCAAAGCATAATCACTAACACTCATATCATCCAAATTATTTTCTCCAAACATATCAGCATAATAAACCTTAATACCTCTACTCTTAATAACCCTAATAGCATCCCTTAAATCCATCCTAACAACATTCACACTAAAAATAGTTCCCTCACTACTTCTAACCATCTTATCATTATACAAACTAACACTATTAGGACTAAAAATAACACTACTAACATTAAAAGCACAAGCACATCTAATAATCGTACCCACATTCCCTGGATCTTGCACATTATCTAAAAGAACCAACTTATTACCCTTAATCTCATTACTAACATTAAGCCTAACAACACCCATAACCTTAGGAACACTACTTAAATTACTAATACTTTTTAAAACTGCATCACTCACAACCACTCTAGGAACATCTCCTAAAAAATAATCCTCTAAAGAAGTAATAACACACTCTAAAACATCTGCTTTATACGCTTCTATAACCAAATGCTCGCTCTCTACTATATACTTTCCCTCTTCTAAAATAAACTTCTTCTCCCTTAACCTCTTAAAATACTTCACTTTAAAATTACTAACACTACTAATCATTATTCCTCCCTCAAATGCTTCTTATTAACCTTATAATCAGGCTTATAAAACTTAACACTCTCCCAAAAAGCCTTACTATGATCAAAATGCAAAAAATGACAAAGCTCATGAACAACAACATAATCAATATCATCAACAGAATACTTAATTAACTCACTATTCAAAGTAACTAACTTATCTCTCTTATTACAATAACCCCACTTCCTAACCATCTTCCTAACATTAACTCTAGGAAACGGAATACTATCATTATTCATTTTCTCATAACAAGAAACCACCCTAGTAGGTAAAAACTTCTTAGCTTCACTTCTTAAAAACTTATCTAAATCCTCTTCCTTTTTAACATAAATAACATCATCACAAATACTAGGCTTACTAAAAGCATTACACAAAATAACTCTATACTCTTTACCCAAATAATAAAACTTACTCTTCTTAACATTTCTCCTCTTCTGTCTATCAATCATATCTTTAATACTAGACATATTCTCCTTAATCAAAGACTTAACATACTCATCCCCAACAAAACGATTAACAGAAACATAAATCTTCAAATCCTCTTTAACCCTCATATAAATATGCTTAATCTTTTTCCTAACAATAACAACTTCATAATATTCTCCATCAATCAAAACTCTCATAACTAATCACAAACCCATTGTACCAAATTTCTGTCGAAAAGTCTTTAGTTTTAAATCAAAAACTATTGCAAAATAAAAAGTGTTAGTTTATTA
>CANQQR010000061.1 GCA_947626035.1 uncultured Bacilli bacterium
AAGAAATAAAAACAAGTAAAAGACTTGAAAAAATAATGCTTTTACTTGTTTTTTATTTTTCGTAAAGTTTTGTACTTCACGAAAAAAAGTAGATAAAAAATAGGAGGAAAAAGATGAAAAACAATTCAAATGAAAAAGGTATCACATTAGTAGCTTTAGTGGTAACCATAATCGTTTTGTTAATTCTAGCAGGTGTGAGTATCAGTTTAGTATTAGGAGATAATGGAATTATCACAAGAACACAAGATGCAGTAACGAAATACAAAGAAGCAGAAGCGGAGGAACAATGGCAAATGGATAATTTTATGCTGGCATATGAGGATAAAGTGGGATTTGCTAGGAGCCTTCAGTTACGAGGATTTTCTGTAGCTATAACGGATAACGGATTTATAGCAGCGGATACAGAACATGGTGTCCTGTATCGTTACAATGAACGGTGGCGGTTTGGTGTCGACTGAGAAGTTGCAATTCTTGCCTCAGGAGATGTTCGTGATGAAGAATGACGTGATAAAGGGCCTTGATTTAGACGGTCGACAGGATTGCTATTATGACTTTTCGTATGGAAATGTTATTTCTAACGAGACTGACTACGTAGCTATCCCAAGTGTTGTGGGGGGTGTTGATGTTCGAGGGATTGGAAGCTCCTACACTTATGAAATTGACTGCGATAATAGTCTGTGGTTTCGAGGGAAAGTAGTCATAATTCCTTTTGGTGTGGAATGGATTAATGATGGGTTATTCGACGGAGGAACTGGTGAGCAGAATGTTGTAGCATTGCCTAATACGGTGAAAAGAATTGGACACTGGGCGTTCAAGTCCTGCAATGGATTATCTATAGTTGTTCCCGAGTCTTGCTATAGGATCGATGATGGGGCTTTTCTAGGGGCTCGAGACGTAAATGTGCCGAAGAGCGTAAGCGAAATTGGTTATCGCAGTTTCAACTTCCCTCCGGAGTTTGAAGACGGTGGTTACTATGAGATGGATGGTGACTTCATGGTTAGAGGTAGTGAGGTATGCCAGTACTTTGGAAAGTCAGAAGAGGTCAGGCTCCCTGAAGGGTATAAAGTGGTGGAGGACAATTTATTTAGAGACTATAGTGGGAAAAAAGTGGAAATTCCGGACTCATACCGAGAAATAGGACATAATGCTTTCTTGAGAGCTAAAATTAGTGAAATATTAATGTCACCGAGAATTGATTTAATACATGGTCATGCTTTTTGGGGTGCAGAAGTGAAAGAAGTTAAGTTTGAAGAAGGACTTAGGGCGATTTATGAAGGGGCTTTCGGGAGGTCTGGAATTGAAGATATCTATTTACCGTCAAGTTTGTCTATCTTAGATGAAAATGCCTTTTTTGACTTGAGAAAAACGTGTACAATTCATTGTGCATCTGAAATGGTAAGACAATTGGTTCAGAGTAAAATAACTGATGGACATGGCATAAATGTTGTTCTTGAATAGAATATAGATAGTTGAATTTTATTTAAGATTGTGAATGTTATATTGAATAAAGAAATGGGGTGTTCGGTTAGAATACCCTTACGAAATAAATATTAAATTAGGCTTCCAGTAGACAATTCTTGGTGAAGATGATGGAAGGTTTTGCATCCTCAAAAGTCCTAAAAGGATATTTTTAAAAATCTTTTTTTCTTCGTAGTTGAAAAAAGTTATATTTATTCTAAACAAAGAAATGATCTAAGTTTGGGTACTTGCTTTGTTCTTCTTTTTTTTATGTAATATATTTTTTCTGTATTTTTGAGATGTTATTTTTTCGTATAAAATGGTTATTTAAAAGATATATAAATAAAAACTAACTTTGTAGATTTTGAGAAAAATTCTAGCTACATAGTTAGTTTTTTATTTTAATATGATTTCATAAAGTAGAAAACTTTACGAATACATTAAATAAATAATATATATAATTTTAGGCAAAGTCAAGGTTTTCACTATAAATTTTGATAATAAAAATAGAATAATAAGATGAGTAAAAAGTATTGGAAAATAAGGCTTTTACTTGTCTTTTTTTTCGTAAAGTTTTCTACTTTACGAAAAAAAGTAGATAAAAAATAGGAGGAAAAAGATGAAAATCAATTCAAATGAAAAAGGTATCACATTAGTAGCTTTAGTGGTAACCATTATTGTATTATTAATCTTAGCAGGTGTTAGTTTAAGTTTAGTATTAGGCGATAATGGAATTATCACAAGAACACAAGATGCAGTAAATAAAAATGACGAAGCTACAGCAAGAGAGCAAGTTGCAATGGCATGGGCAGGAGTAGTAACAGATGGATTAGCAACAGGAGAAATAGAGGCAGAAAATGTAAATAAATATTTGTCAGATTCTGCAGATGTAGATTATGATAATGAAACAGGACAAGGAACAGTCATTTATGACGGATATATATTTGATGTAGATAAAGATGGAACGGTAGAATTGTCAGGACAAATGGAAGAAGGAGAAGCATTATTTACACAGGCAGCAAAGAATGGACAAGTGAAGATAGGGGATTATGTAGATTACACACCAGATACTACAGAAAGTGTAGGAGTATTAACACTAACTAGTTCAAATTTAAATATAGATACATTATCTAATAAAACATATCAATCTCAACAAAGTGTCAATGGATATGGAGAGCAGACAATCGAACAAGAAAACTTAAATTGGAGAGTTTTCTCCATAAATAAAGAAACAGGCGAAGTATTATTAATAAGTGAGACACCAACCAAAAGAGCTTTAGCATTACAAGGCTCTATAGGATGGTTACATGCAGAAGAAGAATTAAATAACATATGTAGAGAGTTATATAGTGGATCAAAAGGAAGAGCAAGACATTTAACAGTAGAGGATGTTAATCAAGCAGTAGGATATACACCGACATTAAGCGAAGCATCAACATCAAGTGATATTTATTACCCAGATATGAATGGAAGTGAAACTTATACAAATGGTAGTACAAATATTGATCATTTATCAAAAGGAAAATATACAAGAAGTTCAGAAATGACATCGTATGGGTATACTATTAGTGATTATAGTGATGAAATAAGAAAGATACTTATTGGAACAACAGGGACATGGTACTATGAAACAAGTGATCAAAAAAACAAGAAAACTACTGAAGGCTATGCAAGTTGGTTGGCTTCGCGTGGTGTGGACGTTAACTCTAGTAATGCTTATTTCTATGTCCGCCTTGTTAATAGTCACTGGAGTTACAGTTTAGGTTATGCTCGTGGTTACGTCGACTACAACTGCAACAACTTGTTCTATGCTAATACCACGAGTGCGAATGTTGGTAGCGCTTTTAGCTCTCTTCGCCCCGTAGTTTCTCTAAAATCTTCAGTGCTAGTAGATAAAGATGATTTATCAGGAGAACATAACTCTGAGAATGCAGCATGGCGATTGAAATAGTTATGAAAGAAATTTTTAGGATAAAAAACTAGCTGTGAAATTAAAGAATCATTCTTTAATTTCACAGCTAGTTTTTTTATATATTTTATTTAACATTAAAAATTTCATAAAGTAAAAGACTTTACGAATACATCAAATAAATAATATATATAATTTTAGATAAAGTCAAGGTTTTCGTTATAAATTTTGAAAGTAAAAATAGGATAATAGAATAGATAAAGAGATTGAAAAATAAGGCTTTTGCTTATATTTATATTTTCGTAAAGTCTTTTACTTTACGAAAATAAAGGAGGTTTCAAAAGATGAAAAAAGATGCAAAAGAAAATGGTATCACACTGGTAGCATTAGTAGTAACGATCATTGTTTTGCTAATTCTAGCAGGTGTTAGTTTAAGTTTAGTATTAGGAGATAATGGAATTATCACAAGAGCACAAGATGCAGTAACGAAATATAAAGAAGCAGAAGCGGAGGAACAATGGCAAATGGATAACTTCATGGCAAATTATGAAGGTGGAGATGCTTATGCAAGAGCACTACAACAAAAGGGGTTATCTGCAACAGCAACGGAGAATGGTTATTTAGCAGCAGAAGATGCTGGTGATGGTAAAAATGTGAAATTATATCATTATGATAATAATGGGAATGTCACAGAAACAGAAACATTAGCATATGCTCCAGAGGACTTATTTGTTTTTGATTCTAGTACACATGCGATAACGGGAATTAATATTAATGATGGAAATGTGTATTACGAAGACCATAAGGGAATTCATTTGGGTGATGTAACCGGAACATTAGTGATTCCTGCAAAAATTGGTGATACTATTGTGAAAAAGGTTAGCCTTTATAATGGTTACGGGAGGAGTGGTTTGTGTAATATAAAGACTATAATAGTGCCAGAATGTGTGGAGGAAATTTCGATACATGCTTTTAGCTTCTGTAATGACCTTGAGCAAATTTTGTTACCGAACTCGATTAAGAAAGTGGAGAGCTATGCTTTCAAAAATTGTGGAGGCTTAAAAGCGATAACACTTCCAGATTCTATAACTGAAATGGCTTCCAAAACCTTTGATTGGTGTTCTCTGCCACAGAAGCTTTCTTTTCCAATTCGGTGTGGAACGAATACCTAGTCATTGTGTTAATGAATGCTACGACGTTAAGGTTGTGGAAATTCCTAGGACAGTGACATCTGTTGAGGGAACTAGTTTCTTTAGTTGCTCAGATTTAGTTTCAATTGAGGTAAATGAAACAAATCCTTCTTTTATTTCTATAGATGGTGTGTTAATGTCGAGAGATATGAAGAAGATTATCAAGTGTCCTGATTCTAAAACTTCCTTTGAGGTTCCAGAAGGGGTTGAAATTGTTGGGTATGATGCCTTTAAACATTGTAAAAATATCTCGGAATTAGTTTTTCCATCTTCAACACATAAAGTTGAAAATGGGGGTCTAGATATGCTTTGGGGTCGTACAATTTCGATTGTGTTCGGTGGTTCTCTAACCTTCTTTGGGAACCAACAGTATGTGGATGGATTAGTCATAAAGGTTAAGTCGGATGATGATAAGCAGTTAATATTACAAGGACAGACTGAGTCACGAATTAAAGAAAGTAATATTATTGTGGAGGAATAAATTCTGCTCTATTCAGTTTAAAGTATAAATATGTTTATAATTATTTAGTTAATAGGTAGTCATGGTAATATTTAAGATGTGTAGAAAAGAGTAAATCAATATATTCTTCTAAATAACATAAAACTTCTTTTATTTCTATAAATAAAAGAAGTTTTATGTTATATTTCGTAAAATAAGTAACTTTACGA
>CANQQR010000062.1 GCA_947626035.1 uncultured Bacilli bacterium
CTACCTTTTCATTATATATTTTATCGTATTTTTGTTTTTTTTCAAAATTTCTTGATTTTTTTTATGCGGATGCCCTACAAATTAGCCGAAAAACCTTGATTTTTAAAGCCAAAAAGCGTATACTTAAAAAGTAAGTTTTCTCTTGGTTAAAAGATTTCTCCGTTCTTTTTACTAAGACTAAACGGATAATTAAATGAAAGGAGAATTTAAAATGGCTTTAACAAAAGAACAAAAAGAAAAAATAGTTAAAGAATATGGAAAAGGAAAGAATGATACAGGAAGTGTAGAAGTACAAGTAGCAATATTAACAGAAGAAATAACAGAACTAACTGAACATTTAAAAGTACACATTCACGATTTCCATTCCAAAAGAGGTCTTTTACAAAAAGTTGGTAAAAGAAGAAGTTTACTAGATTATCTAAAAAGAACTGATGTTGTTAGATATCGTGAACTAATAAATAAATTAGGTTTAAGAAAGTAGGCACTTGTTTTAAGTGTCTATTTTTCTTATCACAAAAAAATTAAAAAAAATAACAAAAACACTTGTACGCGAAATACATATATGCTATAATGAAAAACGTGAAAGAAAAACAAAACATTTTTATTAGAAATAAGGAGTAAAAAATGAAGAAAGTATTTGAATTTGAATTTTGTGGAAAAAAATTAATAATAGAAACTGGCGAACTAGCAAAACAAGCAAATGGTGCAGTTTTAGTAAGATATGAAGACACAGTAATATTGTCAACTGCTGTAATGAGTAATGTAGTAAGTACTGCTGACTTTTTCCCACTTACAATACTATATCAAGAAAAATTATATTCTGTTGGAAAAATACCAGGAGGCTTCATAAAAAGGGAGGGTCGTCCTACTGACTCAGCAACACTAACCGCTAGAGTAATAGATAGACCAATAAGACCAATGTTTGACGAAAACTTTAGAAACGAAGTACAAGTTGTAAACACAGTACTAAGTGTAGACAATGACTACACACCAGAAATGACTGCATTATTTGGTAGTAGCTTAGCTCTTGGAATATCTTCAATACCATTTGATGGCCCAGTAGCAGGTGTAATAGTAGGTAAAATAGATGGTGTATTAAAAATAAATCCTACTGTAGAAGAAATGGAAAGAAGCACAATAAATCTAACAGTAGCTGGTACAAAAGAAGCAATAAACATGGTAGAAGCAGGAAGTAAAGAAGTATCTGAAAGTGATATGCTTGAAGCCTTAATGTTCGGACACAAATATGTAAAAGAATTATGTGAAATAGAAGAAAGCATAATAAAAGAAATAGGTAAAGAAAAAATAGAAGTAGAACTAGCGCATCTTGACGAAGACATAATAAAAGAAGTAGAAAATGACATAAAAAAAGAAATGCTAGAAGCAATACAAATAGAAGACAAACTAGAAAAATATGCTAAAATAGACGAACTAAAAGCGCGTGCACTAACAAACTACGAAAATAATCACTTAAATAGCGAAACACTAGAAGAAGAACTAAAACAAGTTAGCAAAATAGCAAACAACATAGAAGCAAGTGAAGTAAGAAGACTAATAACAGAAGAAAAAATAAGACCAGATGGAAGAGGAATGACAGAAATAAGACCACTAAGCACAAGCGTAGATTTACTTCCAAGAACTCATGGTAGTGCATTATTTACAAGAGGACAAACTCAAGCACTAGCAGTAACAACACTAGGTGCATTAGGGGAACATCAAGTCCTAGATGGCTTATCACTAGAAGACACAAAAAGATTTATGTTCCACTACAACTTCCCAGCATTTAGTGTTGGCGAAACAGGTAGATACGGTTCTCCTGGTAGAAGAGAAATAGGCCATGGAGCATTAGCCGAGCGTGCTCTTTTACAAGTAATGCCTAGTGAAGAAGAATTTCCTTACACTGTAAGAGTAGTAAGCGAAGTATTAGAAAGTAATGGTAGTTCAAGCCAAGCAAGTATATGTGCAGGATGTATGAGTCTAATGACTGCAGGCGTACCAATAAAAGCACCAGTCGCAGGAATTGCAATGGGTCTAATAACAAATGAAGATGGTAAATATACAATACTAACAGACATTCAAGGCCTAGAAGACCACATGGGAGACATGGATTTTAAAGTAGCTGGTACAAGAAAAGGAATAACTGCTTTACAAATGGACATAAAAATAAAAGGAATAAATGAAAACATACTAAAAGAAAGCCTTGCACAAGCAAAAGAAGCAAGAATGAAAGTACTAGACGTAATGGAAAATACTATAAGTTCTCCAAGAACAGAATTAAGTCCATACGCACCAAAAATAAAGACATTACAAATAGACCCTGAAAAAATTAAAGATGTAATCGGACGTGGTGGAGACACAATTACTAAAATTATATTAGAAAGTTCAAATGTTAAAACAGTAAATCATAAAGACGCAGTAAAAATTGATATAGATGATGATGGAAGAATAGTGCTATACCACACAGACTATTCTGTAATAGATAAAGCACTTAAAATGATAGAAGAAATCGTTCGTGAAGTAGAAATAGGTAAAATATACACTGGAAAAATAGTAAAAGTTGAAGACTTTGGATGCTTTGTAGAACTATGGCCTGGATGTGAGGGATTAGTCCATGTAAGTCAATTAGACACTAAAAGAGTGGAAAAACCAAGTGACCTATTTAAAGAAAAAGACGAGATAATAGTAAAAGCAACAGGCTATGACAAACGTGGTAAACTAAACCTATCTAGAAAAGAAGCATTACTATCTAAGGAAAAATAAAATGTTACATGTAGTATTATATGAACCTGAAATTCCAGAAAACACTGGAAACATAATGAGAACATGCGTAGCAACAAACACAACACTTCACTTAATAAAACCACTAGGCTTTAGCTTAGACTCAAAATACGTAAAAAGAAGTGGTGTAAACTACATAGACAAATGTAACTACTACGTATACGAAAACATAGAAGAATTTTTTGAAAAAAGAAAAGGAACATACTACTTCTTAACTAGATATGGTCACACACCTCCATCAAAATTTGACTACAGCAATAAGGAAGAAGAAATATACTTTATATTTGGTCGTGAATCAACAGGAATACCTCTAAACATACTAAAACCCCACATAAAAAATTGTATAAGAATACCTATGACTAACCTTGTTCGTGCACTAAACCTATCAAACACAGTAGCAATTACTATATATGAAGCACTAAGACAACAAAACTATAACGATTTACTTCGTGACGAACCACATAAAGATAAAAACTTAATAGAAAATTCATAACATAAAAAAGTTCAGTAAAAAACTGAACTTTTAATATAATTAACTAATAAATAATTTCCAAAACTTCGGCAATTTCAGTAGTTTTGGAAAAATATTTCCAAAACTTGACTTTATATCAGAATTCATATATACTTATAAATAGAGGTGAAAATATGATAGAAAGACCAGAATATCTTGAACAATTAAAAAGATTTAAAGATAAAGATTTAATCAAAGTTGTAACTGGAATAAGAAGATGTGGTAAATCTACATTATTTGAATTATTTATAAATTACTTAAAAGAAAATGGAATAAAAGAAGAACAAATAATAAAAATAAATCTTGAAGACGTCGACTATAATTTTGAAAACTATAAAGAACTATACGATTATGTAAATAAACAATTAGATTCCAAAAAACAATATTATGTATTTTTAGACGAAGTTCAAAATGTTCCCATGTTTCAAAAAGCAGTAGATAGTTTATACATAAAGAAAAATGTTGACGTTTATATAACTGGTTCAAATGCCTATTTATTATCTGGAGAATTAGCAACACTATTGTCAGGAAGATATGTAGAAATCAAATTATTACCATTATCATTTAAAGAATATTTAAGTGCCTTTGATACTAAAGATAAAAGTCGTTATGACTATTTCTTAGACTATATGAAATATGGCGGTATGCCAGGAAATATATCTATACTTCAAGATTCGCCAAGCGGTTTAGACACTTATTTAGAAGGAATATTTAGTACTATAGTCTATAAAGATATAATAACAAGAAACAACATAACTGATAAGATGCTTTTAGAAAGTGTACTAAAATTTATATTTGATAGCATAGGTAGCCCAATATCAACTAAAAAAATAAGTGATACATTAACAAGTAAAGGAAGGCCTACAAGTAATCATACAGTTGAAAATTACATATCAGCATTTATAGAAAGTTTTATTATATATAAAACTGAAAGATTTGATATTAAAGGTAAAAACTTACTTGCTAGAGATTATAAATACTATGTTGTAGACCAAGGATTAAGAAATTATTTATTAGGAAAAAAAGCAAATAGTGACATGGGTCATATATTAGAAAATATAGTTTATCTTGAATTACTAAGAAGAGGGTATAAAGTATACGTAGGAAAAGTTGATGATTTAGAAGTAGACTTTGTCGCAGAAAATAGAGACGGTCTAAAATATTTTCAAGTTGCATTAACAGTTAGAGACGATAAAGTATTAGAAAGAGAACTAAGATCATTACAAAAAACGGGGGATCATTACCCAAAATATCTAATAACTTATGATACAGATATGGAAACTGATTACGATGGAATAACAAAAATCAATATAGTTGATTGGTTACTAAATAAAGACTAAAAAAAGTTCAGCATTTTTACTGAACTTTTTAATCTTCCTCAAAGAATTTATCAAGTGGCACTTCCAAAACAGTAGATATACGCCATAAAGTCTCAACTGAAAAACCACGTCTTCCTTTCTCGCTTTCAATTCTTCTGATAAACTCAAAACTTCTATCAGTATACAAAGCGAGTTGCTCCTGCGTGTATCCTTTTTCTTTTCTGAACTTTCTAATATTCAGAGCAACAATTTTTTTAATATCTTTATTAAAATTATACTCCTTATATTCATATGCCATATTCTGTTCACCATAATAATTCTCTCATAAAAAAGAATAAATTAATGTAGTCAGAATGTACCACTATTTGCATTTTTGGTCATTTATAATGCGACTTTTTATAAAAATGCATCAAAATTGTATTAATATTTTAGAGTAAAAAAATTTATCTCTTTTCAAACAAAGTGCTGATGGAATTATTTAAATTCTGTAATTCCGATTTTTGCTAGATTAAC
>CANQQR010000063.1 GCA_947626035.1 uncultured Bacilli bacterium
AAAATCAATTCTAATGTGTTATTTTTGATTGATATTTCAATAATTACAAGCATTTTATAAATTATTATATCCGTAAAGCATTTTTACTTTACAATACATTAAAAATTGTTTTGTCTAGAGAATTTTATACACAAATAAGCGTTCCTCTTTTTCCCGTTCATTTTTTTGAAAATTTTTATCCGTTCTTTTTTTGTCCATTCAAGTCCGTTCTTCTTTTTCAAATAACCAAATATATCCTCCAACCATTCTATAATCATTATGTTTTTCATTATAATGCAGACAAGCACTTATTGAACCTAATGGCAAATTGAGATATTTACTAGCTGAACTTATACTTCTCCATTTTGCTATTAGCATATTATTTTTATATTGACAAATAATTTTTCTTTTAGTAGACCTCAAACCATCTTTAATAGCTTTTAAGTTGTTTTCACTATATGTACACCATTCCAAATTCTCTATCCTGTTATCTTGTTTGTTTCCGTTTATATGATTAACAATTTCCTTATTTTTTGGATTAGGTATGAAAGCATCAGCTACTAATCCATGCAAAAACATTTTTCTATTTTTGCCATTTTTTCTTAATGGTACTCTAACATAGTTATGATAACTTATAAAAGGTTTTATTACTCTCAATGTTTTCTTATTTCTTACATTTCCTATACTGCTAACTTCATAAATACCTTCATAACCTACTACATCTCTCCATTCCTCATTGTTCATATAGCTTCACCTCCGTTCCGTTTTTTATCTCCTATATTTACAATTTTTACACATTTCTTCTTTTTGTTCTTCTGTTAGTGGTATCTGTTTAAATGCACATACATATATTCCAACGAAATCTCTTAAATCTTCACATTCTTTCATTGTTATCATTCCTTAATTCTTGTTTTAGTTTTCTTCTACTATATCTATGTAATCTTTGTGTATCACCTTTTGCTCTTTTGCATACTCTTTTACAATTCCAATCCCATAAAGTTGCAAGTTTTATATTCTTCCTTTTAAATATATCCATTCTTCTCCTCCAATAATTCTTGTAATTCTTTTTTCACAAAACTTTCTCTTACCAATAAATAGCCTCTTTCTTTATTTATTCTTTCGTATGTCTTTATCTTATCTTCTATTTTCTTTTTAGATATTGAATTTGTTTTTAGTTTATTTATTTGTTCTTGTTGTTTTTTTATTATGTATTGTGCTGTTGCTAAATCTTTGTCCTTTATAATCATCTTTAGAAACTTATTAATTATGTTGTCAAAATCATTATTTATTATTTTCATTTCATCTTCTGTTATCAAAGGTACAGTTGCTTTAAATCCAAATTCAGTTTTTTCTATTTCCATAAGCTAGTCCTCCTTATAATAATATAATTCTTGTAATGTATTTAATCTTATATCATCTTTAAAATCTTTGTATTCTTGTTGTAATTCAAATTGTCTTTCATTGATTTTTTGTCTTATTATGTCTTTAGATATTGAATTTTGTAATGCTTGTAATACTGTATCAATAACCAAACTATCATCATTTTCGCCTACTTCTTTATAATAACTACTTGACCATTCTTCCATTATTCTTATTGCTTCTTCTAATTTCATTTTATCTTTCTTCATAGTTCCTCCTTCAATAATTCTGGATTATCATATATATTACCTATTACCTCTATGCTTCCCCAATAATCATATAAAGGTTGTTCTCCATTTTCAAAAGTACCTATGCTATTTTCTTCATTTGCATATAAGAAATATCCTAAATAATCATTATCCCATATTACTTTTGCAATTACTTCATCATTTATCTTTACTATATCTCCCTCAAATATCTTCTTTCCGTTTTTATCTTTTAGTCCTGTGTATTGCATAAGAATAAAACTAGGTTGATATGGCACGCAAACTCCTATATATTCTCTATTATCAGGTTCATAATTCCATGTGCCTTTTTCAAGTGTTATTTGTCCTACTTTAAACATCTCTTTTGATGGCTTATACCATGCTCTAAACTCTATCTCTCTCATATTCCCTCCTACTTAAAATCATTTACTTTTATCTTAACAATTAGCCTATTTCCACATCTATCTTGCATTTCTACAAATGGTCTACCTACTACTCCCTCTGCTTTTGCTGTTCCTATTTTTGAATCAGGTCTTGTTTTTACAAAATCTATTCCTTCTTGTATTGTTCCTTCTAATACAATAGGAACTACATCTATTCCAAAATATCTTGCAATATCTTCTACACTTTCACGAGGTTGCCAGTTTTCTGCTATTTTTACATCAAATAGTATAAAATCTTGTCCTTTTCTATATAGACCACCATTTTGGATTTTTTCGCCATAACCCTCGCCAACAAGCATTACTTCTGTTGCACCAAACTTCTGCTCAAATAATTGCTCGTTTGCTTCTCCACCAAATAGTTCAACTAGTCTATTCATTAAGTCTACTGGTATTTGTGCTTTGTCTGTCCTTCCTCCAAATGTTACTCTATGTCCATCCCACATAATTCTTATATTAGTTCCATCTATTTTTTCTGTGAATTGCCATTTAAGGTCTTTTAAAAATTCTACCGTTTTATCAGTAAATTCTCCTTCAATTAACTTCTTTGTCTTTTCATCTCTTTTGAATAATGTTTGTATTTTATGATATTCTTCCATTTAATTTTCCTCCAATCCTAGTTCTTTCAAAGTGTATGTTTTATTTCTTTCTAAGTTTCTAAAATAGAGATTTTTGTCAATATAAATAGTATTATAAGCCCAATCTTCATAATGTAACTCTATATAATATCCATCTTTGATTATATATTTAATGATTCCATTTTCTGTATTACTTCCATAATTTCCAAATTTTAATATTTGTCTCAAAAACTCTCTTTCTTCTTCTGTCAATAACTCTTTCTTTTCTTCCACTACTTCATATTTTGGTCGTTCTATCTTTAAGATATTTTTATATGTATCAACATTATTAATATATTTTATTTTTTGTTCTTCATCTTTAATAACTACTTGTCTTATATTTCCCATACTATTTTTATATGTTACTAAATCTCCTACTTGTATATCCATTTACTTTTCCTCCTTCTTCATTTCTTTTCGAAATTTTCTTGAATATTTATATAATATATCGTGTACCACTTCACAATTTGCTTGTGCTGTACTTAAAGGATTTACTATATACCAATCTTTCCCTAACAAATATTCTTTTAAAAAGTTTAATGCTTCTTGTGGGTCTAAAGGTGGTGGAAACATATTATCTTTTTGCCAATTATTATCTAACCACTTTGAAAATCTCATTTACTTTTCCTCGCTTTCTATTTTATCTAAAATAAATTCTCTTATAAATCTATTTGCATAATCTTTTGATATTATACTTCTTTCAATCTTATTGTGCGTATTTTCTATTGTTTTTCTGTCATTAACCACATAAGCTTCAAATATCATATTGCATTTTGGTTTGCAATTTATAAACCAATATTGTGTCGGTTTTTTATAAAAGTCTCCTCTTAATGTTCTATCTTTATCTATTATCGTTGCTGGTATGCTCCAATATTTTGTTAAATAATGTGTTGTACTATAAGGATTTTCAATTATCAAAGGTATCTTTTTTCTTAAACAAATTATTGTTAGTTTTGTAATTATTTCATAATATTCTGATAATTCTTTATGTAGCTTTAAATCGTATTCTAATTTTTGCTCATAACTCCATGATTTCATTTGATATTGTGTTCCTCTAAAAGCCATTTGTATTTGGTCTTCAAATCTTATGCAAGGGAAAAAAGCTATTATTGTGTCAATTTTTGTTATATTGTTAAATATGCTTTTTTCATTTTTATATGCTTTTGATATTTCTTTAAATAGGTCAATAATTACATCTGTTTCATTAAATTTGTTTTCTATATCATAATCTATTGCTTTATATCCTAATTTTTTAAATTCGTTCTTGAAAGTTCCACTTTGTTCAAAAAGGCAATAAAACATTTATCTTTCCTCACTTTCATTTAATAAATCCATTATCTTATTTTTTAATGCTACAATTATTTCATGTTTGCCTCTATTTTGGTTAAAACTATCTCTTAATGTTATTGCATACATACTGTCTAATTTCACATTATAAGCTTCCGACTTTATTTGCTTATATTCTTCGATACATTTATTTTCTAATTCTTCTATGAACTTTATTATTTTTTCCTCCATTTATTTTTCCTCCTTTTTTTGTTCCATTTCTTCTAATTTTTTATAAAGCCTATCTAACCTTTCATCTTCTGTTAAATCTTCCCATATTGAACCATATAACCATATTACTCCCCATAAGATTACAAATATAATAACTATTAAAGCTTTCACTTACTTTTCCTCTACTTTCTTTTCAAAATATTGTTTCACTTCTTTTTTATCCCATAAAATTATAGGCTCATCTTTTTCATTATTCCATATTGTTAATCCTGCTAATTGTTCTGCCATTTCATCTATTATTTTATTTGCCATATCTCTTTCAAATTCTATCTTCTCTAGTCTATTGTTTTCTTTGTCTAATTCTTTATTGCTTATTTCTAATTCTGAAATATATTTTTTTATTAACAACTTATCATTTTGAGTAATATCACAACCTTCACAAGCATAACTTGTAGGACAATTATCACAACTTAATATTTTATCGACTTTATTTATTTCTTCTTTACTTAACATCTAAAACACCACTTTCTTCTATCTCTTTTTTCATTTTATCCATCATCTTCATAAATTGACTATCAGTTATATAATTATGAAAATGTAACATTCTAATTGAAAACTCTATCCTTTTAAATTTATCTAATTCATCTTGTTTATTCACTTAATCCCTTCATCTCCTTATAAGCCAAATCTATTGTTTTCCTTATTTCACAATATCTTTCATTTTGCTTTTCTATAAATTCTTCGTATTCTTCTTTATTAGCTGGTAAATAATAGCCATTGTC
>CANQQR010000064.1 GCA_947626035.1 uncultured Bacilli bacterium
GGAACTTTTTTATTAAGAAGTCTTTAATTTTAAGGCTTCTTTTATAAAGTTCAACATAACTAAAAGTTCAACATAAATTAAAAAAAGCATATTTCTATGCTTAAATTATAACTCTAGTATTTTTGTAGGTCTACTAACTAATGTATCAAGTGCTTCATCACTAATCATAATTTCTAGTGCATCTTTATCAATACTTCTAGCTAACACCTCCATAGCACCTGCTAAATTAGCATTACTTCTTAAAGTATACCTAGCTTCATCCATATCTTTTGAAATAATCACTGAAATAGAAAACTTATCTTCAAATCTTTTTCTAGCATCCTCACTATCATTAACCCTAATAACTGCATCTATCTCATCTTTTCTCTCCATAGATATTCTCTCAATCTTTTCCTTATAAACCATTAAATCATGTGAACTTAATGTTACCTTTTCATCACTAGTACTTAACTCTACTAAAGGTACAAGTACCAAATCCTTATAATCTACTATAATTTCATTCATAATCTTCAAATCTCCTAACTTTCATTATTTATTTCTTCTATTATCTTTTCAATTCTTTTACCATACTCAATAGACTCATCATACACAAACTTTAACTCTGGAATATGACGAATATTAAGTCTACCTGCAAGCTCACTTCTAAAATAAGAAGCAGCATTATTAATATCACGCACAACCTTTTCTTTCTTATAATCATCTAAAGTAGTAAAATACACCTTTGCAAAACTCAAATCATTAGTAACTGTAGCATAAGTTATCGTAACATGCTTTAAATCTTCATCCTTAATTTCAGTAAGCAAAATCTTACTTATCTCTTTTACTAAATCAGAAGCAACCCTTTCTCCCTTTAACTTCATTACCTTTTCACTTCTTTCATCTCATATGTTTCTATAGTATCATTAACTAAAATACCACTATAATTCTCAATAGTAATACCACAGTCAAAACCTTGCTTAACCTCTTTAACACTATCTTTCTCTCTTTGTAAGCTTCCAATTTTACCATCATATATCACAATACCATCACGTATAAGCCTTGCATTAGCACCATTCTTAATAGTACCACTAACAACATGAGACCCAGCAATATTACCAACTTTAGAAAACTTAAATATTTGTCTAACCTGAGCTTCTCCACAAATCACTTCTTCATACTCTGGGTCTAGTAAACCTTTCATAGCTGCTTCTATATCTTCAACAACCTTATATATAATATTATAAAGTCTAATCTCAACATTATAATTTTTAGCAGCCTCTTTAGTTTTAGCATTTGGACTAACATTAAACCCAATAATAATTGCATTAGAAGCATTAGCAAGTACAATATCACTTTCAGTAATTGTACCAACCCCACTTCTTATAACTGATGTCTTAACACCTTCTACATCAATTTTCTCTAAAGCATTCTTAACAGCTTCTTCACTTCCCTTAACATCAGTCTTTAAAACAATATTAATCTCTTTCTTTCCCTCTTTAATTCTATCAAAAAGTTCATCAAGACTAACAGGCTTTTTAGCATACTTCTTCTCTTTCTCTAACACACTTCTCTTTTCTGCTACACTTCTTGCTTCCTTTTCACTCTCAAAAGCCATAAACTTATCTCCCGCAATGGGAACCTCTGTAATTCCAGTTACCTCAACTGGTGTACTAGGACTTGCTTCAACTACATCTATTCCATTACTAGTCTTTAGTGTCCTAACCTTACCAAAGTGTGTACCCACAACAATCGGGTCGCCTAACCTTAACGTACCATTATTTATAAGAAGCGTTGCAACAGGTCCTTTATTTTTATCAAGCTTAGCTTCAATTACAGTACCAACACCATACCTATTAGGATTTGCTTTTAACTCAAGCATTTGTGCTAAAGCAATAATATTCTCCAAAAGTAATGTTACATTCTCTCCAGTATGCGCACTGAGCTTAACATAAATAGTATCTCCTCCCCATTCTTCAGGGGTAAGCCCATACTCACTCATCTCTGACATTATCTTATCAACATTTGCTGTAGTCTTATCTATCTTATTAATAGCAACAATTATAGGTACACCTGCACTCTTAGCATGGTCTATTGCTTCCTTAGTTTGAGGCATAACCCCATCATCAGCCGCAACAATAATAACCACAATATCAGTAACCTTAGCCCCACGTGCACGCATTTCAGTAAACGCAGCATGACCTGGTGTATCTATAAATGTAATAAGATTATTATTAACTTCAACTTGATATGCACCAATATGTTGTGTAATACCTCCTGCTTCTCCACTTACCACATGTGAGTGACGAATATAATCAAGCAAAGAAGTTTTACCATGATCTACGTGACCCATTATAGTAACAATAGGTGGACGAGGAACTAAATCCTTTTCATCATCAATAATCTCATACTCTTCAAAATTACTAATATCACTTGACTCTTCCCTTTTTAACTCTTTACCATAATCAAGAACCAACACCTGAGCATCCTCAAAACTAATACTTGAATTTATACTAATCATTAGTCCCAAATTAAATAACTTCTTAATTATATCTTCATCACTTACACCAAGACTAGTAGCAAGACTCTTAACTGTCATATTATTTTTATAAAAAACAATATCTTTCTTATTCTCTTCCTTATTAGTTTGTAACTTAGTCTTATTCTTATAAATATTCTTTTTCTCTTTCTTAAACTCTTCTAAATTACTATTCTTACTATCTTTTTTCTTAAGCTTAACTTTCTTCGCTCTCTCTAAAGGAATATTACTTCCCCCGAGTAACTCTTCAGCCCTATCTTCAAAACTAAACTTACTCTCTAACTCTTCACTTAATAAACTCTCTTCCTTAACATCTAAATTATTATCTAATATAATAATATCTTCATCCTCTAAAAAATCATCTTCACTCTTAACATTAATTCCTAAACTCTCACATTTTTTTAGAAGTGCTTCTACACTTATCTTAACATCTAACGCATATTCTTTAACTGTCAATTCTTGCACCCTCTTTCTTTTAATTACATAACTTCTCTAATTCATCATATACACTACTCTCTATTTCTATATCTAAATGTCTTTCTAGTATTTTACTCAATCTTGCTTTTTTTATTACTTCAATATCTTTCTTTAAATATGCTCCTCTACCATTTGCTTTCCCAGTCAAATCTATTATAACCTTAGCTTCAGGAGTTCTAACTACTCTAATCAAATCTTTTTTCTCTAACTTTTCCTTTGTAACTACACATGTACGCATAGGTATTTTCTTAATCTTCATAAGGAACCTCCTTACTTATTAATTTCTTCATTTATCTCATTCAAAGTCTTAATATTAAGTTTATACTTAGTTAACTTACTAGCAAGCTTAATATTTATTCCCTTTTTACCAATAGCAAGACTCAAATTCTCTTCATCAGTAATAACTAATGCTTCCTTATCTTTCTCATTAGCAATACTAACATTCAAATTAGTTGCAGGACTAAGAGCATTCTTTATAAACACCTCTGGATTACTATCATACAAAATTAAATCTACTTTTTCTCCATTTAACTCCTTTATAATATTTGCAATCCTCATTCCCTTTTCCCCTATACAACTACCTATTGCATCAACATTAGCATCTGTACTAGAAACTGCAACCTTACTTCTAACACCAGCTTCACGTGCAACACCATGCATAAGTAAAACACCATCATTAAATTCAGGAATTTCACTTTCAAATAATCTCTTTACAAACCCATAATGTTTTCTGGATAACTTAATAAGTGGTCCTTTAGGTGTCTCTTCTACCTTAGTAATATAAACCTTAATACTATCTCCCATCTTAGGTACTTCCCCTGGAATTAACTCACTCTTTGGAAGAATTCCTCTTGCTTTACCTAAATCAATATAATAATTCTTATTATCAGCAAGCGCAACAAAACCTACCATCATCTCATCTTGCTTATCTTTAAACTCTTCCATAATATTATTTCTCTCAGCTTCTCTAATCTTTTGTAAAACTACTTGCTTAGCAACACTAATAGCAACTCTTCCAAAATCATCAGGGTCAACCTCTTCCTCAATCACGTCTCCTATATTAGCAGTCTTTCCCTCAGCTTCAACTTCCTCTAAAGTAAGTTCAGAATCAATATTTTGTAACTCAGAAACTACAGTCCATCTCCTAAACACCCTAATAATTCCATTCTCAATATTAATCTCAGTCCTAATATCAGCGTCTTCTCCAGTATTTTTCTTATAAGCTGCTATAAAAGCATTTTGCATAGCTTCTATAATAACCTCTTTATCAATACCTTTCTCATTTACAATATAATCAAATGCTGCTTTAAATTCCTTATTGTTCATCATCTTCTCCTTTACTACATATATCAAGCACGAAATTATCATTCAACTCTTCAATCTCCAAGTCATCAATAATTGGATTAATAATCTCACTTGCCTTTGCACATAAATCAGTATCTACTACATCATCAGAATCTATCTTTATAAATAGAGTCTTAACACCATCTTCTTCGCCTAAAGTAATATCACTTATACTAACACCTATCTCCTTTAATGGTGCTTCTAATGCACTTTTTAACTTACTCTCCATAACTAATTCCTCCTTTTACTAAATTTAAAGAGTGGGTTTAAGCCCACTCATCAAGTAACTTTATTTTAACATTTATTTTTTTATTTTACAAGAGTGTTTTACTCTATTTTTGAATATTTGCGTTACTATTCACAGCTAAGCAGAAAAAAGAAACCGATTAATAAAAAAAATAATGTTAATAACTGCCTAAAATTTGTT
>CANQQR010000065.1 GCA_947626035.1 uncultured Bacilli bacterium
ACTGTTTTGGCAAACTATTTCAAGGAGGTTTGCTTATTTTTTTATTATGTTAGGTTGCGGACATCGTCTGCCGTATGTTATAAATAATTATGATAGTGTTAGAGTAGATAATATAAAAAATATAATAGTAAGTTTAACAGAATTAATTAATAGAATAAGGTTATCTAATTCAAGTGAATTAAGAAGACTTAAATCTAGTATAGTAGCTAGTCAAGTGACACTTGATAGAATAAATTTGTTAGAGAATGTATTTTTAAGAAATAATATTCCGTTTGTGGGTAAGACTTATTTAGTTTTTGATATTTTAAATAAAGATAATAATATTATTAGTGGTAATTTAATTTCGCCAGTTTTAAAGAAATGGAAATCTAATCTTTTTAGGGAGATAATTATTTTTTCTGATTTGTTAAAGTGTGCTTTAGGTTCTAATAATCGTTCAGTTATAAATTATTTGAATATGTTAGAAAAGGGTAGTGAAGTATTAAGTAGAATTGAAAATGAGGAAGTAAGTTATGATTCGTTAACTTTTGAAGAAAAAAGAGTTTTAGATATTTTTAAAGATTATTTATCTATATTATATATGCTAACTAAAAAGGGTAAGAATGAACGAATGAGTGTAACAGAAGATACAGTAAAAACTTTAGAGATGTTAAGAAAAAAATTATCTTTTAATGAAATACTTGATTATGATTTAGTTAATAGAATTATTAGAATGTTTTGTCATTTTATTTCTGTTGATACTTTAGAGGAAGCAAAAGAGTATGTTAAAACAAAGATAGAATTAAGAGATAAACAGAATAGAGAGAAAGCTCGTCATCATTTAGAATTTAATAAGGGAGATTTTATTAAAGGAATAGGCGATATAAGATATTTAGGGTCTATTTTACAGAATGGATCAGTTGCAAAAGAGTTTTTGGGAAGTTTTTCTACTAGTGACGGAACACCACTTGATACAGATGTGTGCGTGATACCAAGTACAGACGATATAAGGAGCGCTATTGGGGGAACTATTGCTAAAAATTTTGGACCTATATATATTTTGATTAAGAATGACGAGAGGTTTGTTATTACGAGAAATACTTATGGAGAAGAAGTAGAGACTAGGAGAGAGGATTTATGTAAATTAGAAGCATTTTATACAGGTGTAAGAGGGGTAGACCACTATGGGATTAGGACTGGTTTTGCATCAAGTGAGATAGATTATATTATAGTGGAAAAGTATGACCCTAGAATAGGTTTAGAAGTAGCAATTAATGGATTTTATATTCCAGTAAGTGATTTGGACGGAAATATTATATTTACACCAGAAGATTATGATAAGTTAAGAAGTAAAATGAAAGGGTTATCATATTTAGGCGTTGATAGTTATCAAATATCTAAGTTTTTAAATGTTTCATATATAAATGATTTAGTATTAGATATTAAAAGTGAGATTGTTTCTTCTAAACAAAAGTTAGAAAGAATAGAAGAAATATTAAGAAATGCTATAGAGAGTTTAGGGTTTAAGTTAAGTATAGGTTATGATGTGGCTTTAGATGGGACTATTCAACTTATAAATGTAGGTTCTGTTATGAGGCATACTAATATTTTGAGTATTGTAGATTATGATTATATGTTAAAAATTGATAATACTATAATGAAAGATAGTAAGAAATTAACTTTGTTAATAAGAGAGTTAATAGAAAGAGTTCCTCATGAAGATGTAGTAGTAGAAAATAATAAAATAAAATTTATAGGTGTAAAGATTGATGAGGGAATAAAAGTTAATATTGATGTAAGTTATATGGAAAAACTTGATAAATTAGAGTATTCAACAGAACAAGCTTTGTTAGATAGGTTAAGTACAATAAGAAAGTTACATCCAGAATGTTATTATCAAGTACTTGCTAATATAGTTTTAGCAAAAAAGGTATTAAAACAAGTAGGTGTTTATGAGCCTTTTAGTGAGGAATGTACAAATGGATTAGGAGATGCTGGAATAGAAAACTGGATTTTACAAAATAATGGTTCATTTTTAGAAGCAATTAATGATTTTTTAAAGTATGCTTATCTTCAAGAATTTTCTCAATTTATTCAAGAGTATTATGTTTGGGATTTTGGAGAAAATCATTATGCTATTAGAGATAATGTATTAAGAGAAGAAGAAAAGAAGAAGATACCATATCGTTATAGTCATGATAATTTTATAGCACATATGAATGAAAAGGATTATGACAAAATGAGGGAGACATTAATTTTGTTACAAGAAGAATTGGTTACTAGTTATTTAGTAGATATTTATAATGATTATGTAAGTGGTGTAGTATCAAAGAATCAGTATGTTAAAGTTTTAAGTGATTTAAAGAATGATATGGTAAATCCTATTTTGGTTAAGAAAATAGATGGTTATTTATCAGAGATAGATTCTGTGACTTTGAAAAAGAATTTGGATTAATAGATTTTATAAGAAATTTATTTAAGTTTTATATATTTTGTCGAAATTTGTCAGTAAAAGTATATTTTAGATAATTGACACTAACAAAAATATAATATACAATTATATATAGAGTAATAATATCTGAAAGGAAATTGTATATTATGAAGAAAAATATGAAGTTTTTGATTATAGGAATTGTATTTGTGTTGATTATTGCAATAGGAGGCAGTGTTGCTTATTGGGTTGCTAATATACAGCGAACTAGAAGTGGTATTGTTGTTAATGTAGATAATTTAAAGATTATATTTACAGATAATGATATTATAGATGATCAAGATATTAGACTCGGATGGGAGAAGTCTAAAGATTTTAGTGTTGAAAATCAAAGTAATCAAGTTATAAAGTATAATATTAATTTAGAAGAATTAATTAATACTTTAGTGACTGACGGTTTAGAGTTTAAGATAACTAGTAGTGATACTGATGCTTATAATATGAAAGATTTTGAAAGCATTCAACATTGTGATTCTGAATGTGTACAAGTTTTAAAGAAAGAAGTCAGTATAGGTGCAGGTGAGACACATAATTATACTATTACTTTTAGATATAGAGATATAAAGAATATAGATCAAGGTCTAGATATGGGTAAGAGGTTTAGTGGTAAGTTATCTATAACTGAATTTTTACCTAATACACCAAGTAATTTATTTGCTAGTAAATATGCTAGTGCAGGTAAGAGGGATGATTTTAGTAATATAGTAACAGAGGGTAATGTTTATGTAGAGGATGGTAATTTTACTGAAAATGGTAAGAAAGTATATTACTTTGCTGGTAATTCAACTGATAACTGGGTTAAATTTGGTAATTATTACTGGAGAATAATAAGACTAAATGAAGATGGAGGATTAAGACTATTGTATGCTGGAGAAAACCCAGAAAGTCAGACAGCGTACATAATGGATAGTGGAAATATTGGAAGTGATGGTGGATTTGCTTATAATGAAGATAACTATGGTCACACAGCATATGTAGGATATATGTATAGTACAGGAGATACACTGGAGGCAATAAGAGGAAATGAAACACCTAGTCCAATAATGACAGAATTAGAAAAATGGTATACAGAAAATTTAGAAACCAATTATGATAAATACATAAGTAAAACAGCAATATATTGTAATGATAGAAGCACATATGGAGAGAGTAAATCAGAATGGGCATCAAGTGGAACAATGTATTATAATGGCTATAGAAAATTCGTAACAAATAAAGCAGATAATGCAAAAAATCATCCATCATTCAAATGTGGCGTAGGTGGAGATGGAAAAGCAAATTATGACTCACCTGACGCAGAGAGAAAGAAAGATATGTTTAGCGTAAGTCAAGCTTCTGGTGGTAACGGTGCTCTAACAAAGCCAATAGGTTTGATGACTGCAGACGAAGTAGTGTTCGCAGGAGGCTTCTATGGAACTAACAACGAAAGTGCTTACTACTATAGAAACGCTTCCGGAGGAAGTGCTACTGGTGCAAACTGGTGGTGGACAATGAGTCCGTCTAGCTTCTTCGGCGGCAGCGCGTACGTGTTTATCGTGGACGGTTCTAGCAACGCTGGCCGCTTGAGCCGCGGCGGCGTCTACAATTCGGATGGCGTCGTGCGTCCAGTAATTTCTCTGAAATCTTGTGTTCAGTTATCTGGTACCGGTAAATCAGGCGACCCATATACTGTCACTTCAGATAGTTCATGCGACGCATTAGAAAATTAAATAAAAATATATTAAGGAGAATAAGAAAACTATGAAGAAAATAATCTCTTTCGAAAACATTAGTTTGAAAATCGGGGGGGGTTAACAACAAATAACCTTTATAGTTTTTTAATGCACATAAGTACATAGAGTTTTTCTAT
>CANQQR010000066.1 GCA_947626035.1 uncultured Bacilli bacterium
TATCATAAAAGTTCAAAAAAAGACAAGTTAATTTAACTCATCTTTTATTGATTTTAAACAAACTATCGGAAGAACCACTATCACTCTTTATTTTTGCTTTTATTTATCTCTCTTATAACAGGTTCTTTATAATATTTAACTCCGTTATTATCATTTTCTTTAAGTAATTTTCTCTTTAATTCTTTCTTTCTTTCTTCTTCCATTTTTTTCTTTTTAGCATCAACTTTCTTATTATTCATTTTATCAGTAGTATCTTTAATAGATGTTAATTTAACTATTCTTAAAATATCACGACCAATTATATACACTGCTGGTAGTAAAATACATAATAACCAACCTGCTCTTGACGCTAAAAAGAATTGTACTCTCCCAAGTTGAGGTATCTTAATTATAACCCTTCCAATAACATTTTGAAATCTCGTACACCCAGGGTCCTCAACATTATACTTCCAATCACCCTTTGTTTTATAACATATTTTACCATCAATATCTTGTGTAATTCCAACAACTCTATGTGTAATAGTTGTACCAGGAGTAGCTAAACTAGTAGAAACAAAAGTTATAACATCACCAACTTGAATATCACTAGGGTCGTCAGCTCTTTCATTAATAATTGTATCATAAACATTAATAGTAGGCACCATAGAACCACTTATAATTGTATATATAGAATATTTAGGTTCATAACCTGGACCTTTCTTAGCATATATTTTAGTAGCTATATAATAATATATTAGAAAAGCCGCTGCAAGTAAAAGTATAAGAAATAAAGCCCACGAAAGAATTTTACCAATAATATGAACAACATTACCAAAAGTTGACCTCTTCCTCATGTTTAGCCCTCCTTATTCTACAAATATTATAGAACAGAATTAACTAAAATACAATATCATTTCGCATATTTTTATACTTAAAAAAGAGCTATTATCTAGCCCTTAATCAACAGACATTATCTCTATTTGAACTTTAGCAGAATAACTTCTTGCTTGGTCCTCGTCTTGTGCTACAGAAAGATTAATGAAATTATAATCTAATGAATATGATATTTCTTCACCCGGTTTAATCTCTAAATTACTAGCTATTGTAGCATCTCTCTTTGGAGCAGTAGTTTCATTTACAATTGTATTAGAACCACTCTTTAAAGAATATTTGAAGTTATCGGATTTGAAATCATTATTAACATCTATTAAATTTATTCTAAATACTATCTTAGATGCTGAATTATTTTTAAGTGTAAATGTTTGAGAACCAGTCCAACCAGGGAATATATCTTTAGCATTGATTGACTTAGTATAATTAACAACTAATGCACCAGTACCAGTTTCAATAGAAGTATTACCATCGCCTTCTTCAGTAGTTGTACAGTTTCTATCACACTTACCGTCACCAGCTACACCGCCACCTGAACCATCGTCACATTTGCTATCACATACTCCGTCACCTGGAACACCACCATGAGTGCCATCGTCACAATTCTTAGTACATACTCCAGAACCATCAGTACAGTTCTTATCGCAAACTCCATCGCCAGGTACTCCACCGTTTTCACCATTATCACAGTCACGGTCACAAACACCATCGTCTTTTTTACCACCAAATGAGCCATCGTCGCAGTTTACATCACATTTACCATCGTTGTCATTATCGCAATCTTTTTCACAAACATCTGGACCACAAGCAGTATCACACTTACCATCACCATCGGTATCACAATTCTTATCGCATTTGCCATCACCATTAGTATCACAGTTACGGTCACAAATACCATCGCCTTTAGTTCCACCAAATGAACCATCGTCGCAGTTTCTATCACATTTGCCATCGCCTTTATCACCACTGTTGTTACCATCGTCACAGTTCTTATCACAAATGCCATCATTTGGTTTACCACCAAATGAACCATCGTCACAGTTACGGTCGCATATTCCATCTCCAGCAGTACCACCACCAGAACCGTCGTCACAGTTCCTATCACATTTGCCATCACCAGGAACACCATTAAATGAACCATCGTCACAGTTTTTATCACATCTGCCATCATTTGCTTTTCCACCAAATGAACCATCGTCACAATTCTTAACACACTTACCAGATTCGTCTACGCAATTAGTATCGCATACACCATCACCAGGTACTCCACCATTTCCACCAGTGTCACAGTTTACATCGCATTTGCCATCATTATTTGTATCACAGTTTCTATCACAGTCACCATCATTGTCGTCGTCACAATTTAAAGTACAAACTTCTCCACAACTGTTATTATCACAAACTCCATCGCCGTCACTATCACATCTTGTATCGCATTTACCATCATGGTTAGGGTCACAGTTACGGTCGCACTCGCCATCACCTTTTTTACCACCAAATGAACCATCGTCGCAATTGCTATCACAAACTCCATCGTTCTTAGTTCCACCATTAGAGCCATCGTCACAATTACTATCGCAACGACCATCGCCTTTAGTTCCACCATTAGAACCATCGTCACAGTTGCGGTCACATCTGCCATCTCCAGCAGTACCACCACCAGAGCCATCGTCACAGTTTCTATCGCAACGACCATCGCCTTTAGTTCCTCCAAATGAACCGTCGTCACAATTTCTTTCACATCTACCATCTGGAGAAGTTACGCTACTACAGTTTCTATCACAAACTCCGTCGCCTTTAGTTCCTCCAAATGAACCATCGTCACAGTTTCTATCACAAACTCCATCATTTGCTACTCCACCGTTTGAACCATCGTCACAATTGCTATCACAAATGCCATCACCTTTTACTCCACCATTAGAGCCATCGTCACAGTTTCTTTCGCATTTGCCATTTTCATTTATACAATCTTTATCACATTTGCCATCTCCTGGAACACCACCATTTTCACCGTTGTCACAATTTCTATCGCATTTGCCATCATTATTGTCGTCACAGTTTCTATCGCATTTGCCATCATGGTCGTCGTCACAATTCTTAGTACAAGCATTTGGATTATCACAATTTTTATCGCATTTACCATCGTTGTCATTATCGCAATTAGTATCGCACTTGCCATCATGGTCAGGGTCGCAGTTTCTATCGCATTTACCATCGCCTGCATCTCCACCAAATGAACCATCGTCACAATTACTATCGCATTTACCATCGCCTTTAGTTCCACCCTGAGAACCATCGTCACAATTTACATCACAAGTACCGTCACCATTGGTATCACAGTTTCTATCGCACTCACCGTCACCTTTAGTTCCTCCACTTGAACCATCGTCACAGTTACGGTCGCATATTCCATCTCCAGCAGTACCACCCTGAGAACCATCGTCACAGTTTACATCACAAGTACCATCACCGTCAGTATCACAACCTAATGAACAAGTACCATCAGGGTCTACACAATTCTTATCGCATTTGCCATCGCCTGGAACACCACCAAATTCACCATTATCACAATTTCGGTCACATATTCCATCACCAGCTTTTCCACCATTTGAACCATCGTCACAATTACTATCACAAACACCGTCACCTTTAGTTCCACCGTTTGAGCCATCGTCACAATTTAAAGTACAAACTTTATTATCACAGTCTTTATCACACTTACCATCACCATCGGTATCACAATTAGTATTGCAAGTGCCATCACCATCTGGGTCACAGTTTCTATCGCACTTACCATCGCCTGCTATACCACCAAATGAACCATCGTCACAGTTTCTATCGCATTTACCGTCACCTGCAACTCCACCATTTTTACCGTCGTCACAGTTGCTATCACACTTACCATCACTATCAGTATCACAGTTGCGGTCACATATTCCGTCCCCTTTACTTCCTCCATTTGAACCATCGTCACAATTTCGGTCGCATATTCCATCACCCTTAACTCCACCTAAAGAGCCATCGTCACAATTAATTTTACATGACTTATCAAAACTACCATCACCATTCAAATTAGAATATGCAAAAAATAGTCCAAGCAAAGTAACTAAAATAATTAATATACAAAGTACTACAATTATAATAGTTTTTTTCTTATCTTCTTTTCTTTCTTTCTCTAATAAAGAATATTGTTCTTGTAAATTCGTATCTTCCATCTCAGACACACTCCCTACTATTCTAAAGTATAACATAAGTTTTAAATATTCACAATATCAAAAATATAAAAATTTAAAAATGTTATTAGAAACTGC
>CANQQR010000067.1 GCA_947626035.1 uncultured Bacilli bacterium
TTATAAATATTAATATAAATAAAAAATAGGAGAGCATCCTATTTTAATTATGCTTAAGTATAAGTATTAGAGCTACTTAAGCAAGTTAGATTATATAACAACTTCATAGGGGTTAGTAGAAGTACCTGTTCCTCCTGGCTTAAATTGTGTATCGGCTTTGAGGTTTATGACAGGTCTGACACCTAACTCATCTCTAACATCTGAATACATATATCCATCATAATTATTCACATACCACACTTCCGCGGTCATATTATAGTTTGATGGTGTCATTGTCCACCATGTTTCATCGGTATATAAATAATACTTTTTATTCATTTTATAGTCACCATGGCTTCCAGCATAAGATACTTCATCTTCTGTAATCAATCCTATTGGATAAGTTAACTTATTATTTCCTTTGCTACCACTTTTAGTGAATAAATCATTAGGACTAGCACACTTCAATGTGGGAGAATATCCATTATATATTCTATCCCAAGATGGAAAAGTATGATAGCTTGTTGAAGATGAATCTCCTGTATCATTGCAAAAGCCCGTCTCTGTATCTATATGATCAGATTGTAAAGTTTCATTTAAATTTGATGTTTGAGAATACCAAATATCTAATTTTTGTTTTATAGTACTGCTTGTATTGGCATCATACATATACTTAACACCTGTAGCTTGCTCATAATTTGATTTATTAAATGCAGATTTACCAATTATGCAGCCAGTTCCAGTATTGGCTGGTGCACTTGATGTTGTACTTGTTCCAGCATATATTAATCTAATAGTATTATTTCCATTAAATCTTACTATTCGCCACCATATATCAGCATTACCAACTTTGCCAAACTTTACCCAGTTATAATCAACTGACCCTCTAAAATATGAACTTGTTCCAAAATCATCCGTTGCCGTGAATAAACCAACTGTTGTATCATCGCATCCAATTGAACATGACGTATTTTTAAAATTTGGTGTGCCCTTGTTTGGATGATTTTTTGGAATATTTACCAATAAATCTGAAACTGATATACCTACTTGTAAATCAAAATATAAATAACACTTAGTATTAGCTTTATTAAAACCTAGAAAATCAACATTTTTATCATTATAATTAATAGTTATTCCTTGCCCATTATAAGCACTTTTACCCTCATATTTAGTTCCACCAATAGTACAATATGTCTTGTTTTCGTTTAATTTATAACCATCTACGGGTACACTTCCACTAGAAGTATAATTACTACTATCTTTATCTTCTTGTAAATTAATACTTATTAAACTAAAATCAGCAGGTTTATAATTAACTGTTCCATTAACTATTTGAATACTTTGGGTTACTCTATACTTAGCTTTACTTTTATTTATAAATATAACTCCAACTACACTTATAACCACTAAAACTATAATACTAGTCTTAATAAATCTTCCCTTACTTAACTTTTCTAATTTCATTATCTTCCTCTTTTCTAAATAATCAACTATATTAAATATTTCTAATATATATTTATATTATAAAATGGCGAACTGCATAAGTCAATATTAATTCGCTATTTTATAACTTCTATATAATAATTTTAATGATAATGAGAAAATTATTATGGTGATATTTAGATGACAATTAATAAGTTTAATCATGAATTAACTAATCGGATAAAAGAAATTAGAATTAATCAAGGAATTTCTCAAAAAGAACTTGCGAGTGCTGTTAATTTAAAAGTTTCTAATTTATCTAAATATGAAAATTTAAAAGAGTGTGTTCCAATAGTTAATTTTAATAATATATGTAATTATTTAAAGATATCTTTTGATTATGCTTTAAATATTACTGATATTAATAATTATAATGATAATAGAAAAGAATTAGATAAATATTTAATTGGTGAAAGATTAAAAAAAATAAGAAAAGATAATAATTTGTACCAAGAGACACTTGCAATGAATATAGGTACATCTAAATCTTTAATATGTGAATATGAAAAAGGGAAAAAATTATTATCACTTCCATATGCTTATGCAATATGCAAAAAATATAATATATCTATGGATTATATAATGGGGAAAATAGATAATCCTGAGTATTTAAAGTAAAAAAAATACTGTATCATTTTATAACAATTAAATACAGTATTTTTAATTGTGGGAAATATATCCACCATATCTGCTTAAGTATGAATTAGAGCTACTTAAGCAAGTTAGACTACAACCTCATATGGGTTAGTCTTAGTGCCATCTCCATCTGGTTTAAATTGAGTATCTGCCTTTAAATTTATAACAGGTCTAATACCATTTGTAGCATCGTCTACATTAACAACATGAATTAACCCATAACTAAGTAAAACAAACACATCTGGAAAAGCTCCTGTGCTACTACCTGGAGACATTGTCCAGTAATTTCGATTAGTGCATAAGTAGAAGTTTTGATTATTTTTACCCGTTGCTCCCCCAGCAAAGGATACTTCATCTACTGTGATTAAACCTACTGGGTAAGCTAATCTATTATTACCTTTAGAACCTGTCTTTGTAAATAAATTAGATTGATCACATTTTAAGCTTGGCACTTTTGTTGTATATAATCTATTATATGGTGGGAATTGCATTTGAGATGTTGTTTCAATTCCGTCATTGCAGAACCCAGTTTCAGTATCTATATGTTGAAATTGAGTTTCTACATTTAAATTTGATGTATTTACAAACCAAGTATCTAAATTTTGCTTTATGGTACTATTTTTAGTAGTATCATACATATACTTAACATATTTTGCGTAATCACGTGAACTATTAAATGTAGATGTACCTATTTGTGTAGATGCACCAGTTTGAGCAGGAGCATCTGAAGTTGTGCTTGTTCCAGCATATATTAATCTAATAGTATTGTTTCCATTAAATCTTATTATTCTCCACCATATATCAGCATTGCCTACTTTACCAAACTTAATCCAATTATAATCAACTGAACCTCTAAAATAATAACTTGTTCCAAAATCATCCTGTGCTTCAAATAAACCCAATGTTGTATCATCACATCCACTTGAACATGACATATTTGCAAAATTAGGTGTTCCTTGATTTGGGTGATTTTTTGGAATTTCTGTTAATAAATCTGTTACAGTTTTTTGCACATCTATATCTAAATAGACATAACATTTAGTACCTTTTTTATTAATGCTAATGCTAACTCTACCATCTTTATATTCCATTGGTATATCTTTAAGTTGATTATCATTTCCGACAATAGTACAATAACTTTTAGCAGCATTAACTTTATAACCACTTGTTGGTACGTCAGTAATAGATTCATAGTTATTATCGTCTGTATTGCCTTCAGTTTTTTGTTTATACATAGCAAGTACATTTAAATCAGGTACTTTATAATTAACTTCACCACTTACTACCTGTATACTTTGTGTTACTCTATACTTAGCTTTACTTTTATTTATAAATATAACTCCAAATATACTCACAACTACTAGTATTATTATAAATTTTTTAAAATATCCTTTACTTAACTTTTCTAATTTCATTTATCAAAACCTTTCTTTCTAATTATCAATAATATTAGAAATTTCTAACTTATACTAAAATTATAATATTTCAAGTGTAAATTGTCAATACAAACTGCGCAATTTAGTCCCTTTTAAACTTTCAAAAGAATTTTTATGAGAAAATATTCTTGGTGATTTAAATGTTTTATGGTGAAAAATTAAAAAATTTGCGAGAAGAACAAGATGTTGTTCAAAATGATTTAGCAAAACTTTTAAATATAAGTAGGAGCATAGTTGGCAGATATGAAAATGAATATGTAATTATTCCTCTTAAGCATCTAATTAAAATATGTGATTATTTTAATGTTTCTTTAGACTACATATTTAGTTTTAGTAATATTAAACAATACTCTTTAAATAAAAAAGGTTTAATTAAAGATAAACTTAAAGTTAGAATAAAAGAATTTAGACTTGAGAAAAATTTAACTCAAGCAGAACTTGCTAATGTTTTAAAGGTTTCAACTAGTGTTATTGCGGGTGCTGAGCAGGGAAGAAGAAGCATTGCAACGCCATTTCTTTATGATATATGTAAAAAATATAGTATTTCAGCAGATTATCTTCTTGGAAGAATAGATAGTCCTAAATATTTAAAATAAAATAT
>CANQQR010000068.1 GCA_947626035.1 uncultured Bacilli bacterium
GGCTTCTTTTATAAAGTTCAACATAACTAAAAGTTCAACATAAAAAACATTATGTGGAATTCCACATAATTTATTGAGAACTTTCCTGTTATATAAAATATGGTATTTATTCAAGAATTATTGCATCATCTTCTCCTTTATATTCAACATATATAAATAGTATACCGCCTATTACAAATAGGATTGATGCTAGTATGTCTAGGTTGTTTATAAATTCACTTACTTCGTCGTTTTTGTTTCTTAGTTTGTCTTGTAAAAAGTATAAGTATATTAATAAGCCTACAACTAGTAGTATTAGTCTTATGTTATGTGCTTTTTCTTTTCCTTTATTGTCTATATGTTTTTCTTCATTTCTTTCTAAATGGTTTGCATATATTCCACTTATTGATATTATTATGAATATTATAAATATTATATCGCTGATTTTTAGGCTTTTTAATTTGTTTGTTAGACGTGTGTTCATATTTAATTTTATGTTTTAATTGAAATTTATTAATAAATCTTATATAATATATTTGTTGCTTGCGTGGCGGAATTGGTAGACGCGCACGACTCAAAATCGTGTACCATTTGGTGTTGGGGTTCGAGTCCCCAGGCAAGCACCATTTTTATGTATTAAAATAACTTATTTAAATATAGGAAAGCGTGTGTGAAATATATGAAGCCCATAATAGGTATTGTTGGTAGATGTGCTATGATTAATGATTTTAATATTAATACTATGTCTATAGCAGAAAAATGTAGGATGTGTGTTATTAAAGCTGGTGGGGTTCCTATTGGAATATTACCAACACAAGAGGTTGAATATTATGATATGGTTCCTAGTAGTCTTCCTCCTTTAAGTGATATGGAAAAAGAGGTTTTAGTTTCACAACTTAAATTATGTGATGGTATTTTGTTTCCAGGTGGAAGTAAGAGATTTAATTATGATTTGTTTATATTAAATTATGCTTTGGAAAATGATATTCCTATTTTAGGTATTTGTTTAGGTATGCAAATATTTACAATGGTAGATAGTATGGGTAATTCTATTGTTAATTTAGAGAAAATAAATTCAAATATATGTCACGCTGATTATGATAATAGTTTGTCACATGAGGTTACTATTTCTAAGGATTCTAAGTTATATGAGATTTTGGGTAAAGAAACTTTTATGGTAAATAGTAGACATGTTATGAAGATTACTGATCCTGGTACTTTTAAAGTTTATGGAAATAGTAATGATGGCGTTGCTGAGTTAATTGAAAGACATGATAAAAGGTTTGCAATTGGTGTTCAATGGCATCCGGAGATGATGGCACTTAGTGATGATTTACAAATGAAGATATTTGAAGCGTTTGTTTTAGCTTCGAAAAAATAGCACTCATTCTTGAGTGCTACTTTTATATGTGCTTTTATATAATTCTACTTCACTGTTATCTATTACTGTGTCTTTTTTATCTAGTTTTGGTAAGTCTTCTTTTGTTGCAAGTCCAAAGTAGTCTAGGAATTCATTTGTTGTTTTATATAGGTTTGGTTTCCCTATTGTGTCTTCTTTTCCACATTCTTTTATAAATCCTCTTGCTAGTAGTTTTCTTATTATTTGTACGCTTGATACTCCTCTTATTTCATCAATTTTTAGTCTTGTTATTGGTTCGTTATATGCAATTATTGCTAATGTTTCTAGACTAGCGTTTGATAAATTAAAGACGCGGGAATTGGTTACTAGTTTTTCATAGTATTTTTTGTGTTCACTTTTTGTTGTTAGTTTGAATGTGTTACCTAGGAATGATATTCTAAGTCCTCTTTCACTACTTTCGTAGTCTTTTCTAAGGCTTGTTAGTATTTCTTTTACTTCGTTTTCTGTTATTTCTAATATAATACTTAGTTCTTTTATTGTTATTCCCTCGTCTCCTACTACGAATAGAATTCCCTCAGTTACGCTTTTTAAATTCATTTTAATCAACTCTTTCAAGTAATATTGTACCAAAATTATTGTCTTGTTTTAAAGTTATTTCTTTATTTTTAGCCATTTGTAAGATACTTAGGAATGTGACTATTATATGACTTCTTGTTATTTCTTCAAATAATTTTGAGAATTCAATACACTTTTCTTTTTTTAGTATGTTTCTTATTTTAATTACTCTTTCGTTTATTGATAGTTCTTTTTTTGTTATTCTAGTGTTTAGTGGTTTAGTATATTCTTTTCTTTCTAGTAGTTTTTTTAGTGCTTCTAGTAAATCGTAAGCGGTTACGTTTGATGTGTTAACTAGTTTTTCTTCAGTGTAGTTTTCTTTTCTTTCTGGCATTTTTGTGTAGTAGTTACCACGATTTTGTTCTAGACTTCTAAAGGACGTGACACTTTCTTTGTATTTTTGGTATTCTGTTAGTCTTCTTTTTAGTTCTTCTTCTGGGTTTTCTTCATATTCACTTTCTTCTTTTGGTGGTTTTGGAAGTAGATATCTACTTTTCATTTCTATTAGTTCAGCAGATAATTCTAAATATTCACTTGCGATATCTAGGTTTAAGTCTTCCATTTTTTTTATGTAGTTAATGTATTGTTCTGTTATTTCAACTAGTTTTATTTCACTAATGTCCATTTTTGATTGTTTTACTAGGTGTAGTAGTAAGTCTAATGGACCTTCAAAATCCCCGATTAAAAATTTGTCCATTATTCACAGCTCCATGAGGATGCTTCTTCACTTAATTTTATTTGTCTTTTTATGCTTCCTAGTGTGTATAGTATTTTGTAGTCTTGGTTAGTTGATATTTTTAGTAAATCTATTGTGTAGCTTATGCTTGAATCATCATATACTAGTCCAGTGTCTTCGTCTATTTTTGATATTGTTTCTGCTTCTTTTTGGTACATATCTTTATATTCACTTTGTATTTCGTCTAAAGTGTCTTCTGGTGTTTCTTCTGGGGTAATAGTTGCATCTTCATTATTTTCTATGTTTTCTTCTTCATTTTCATTTTCTGTTTCAGGTATTTCTGGTATTTCTTTGTCAATGTGTTTATATACGGTGTAGTTAGTTAGCCCATTTTTTCCAAATTCATATGTTATTGTTTCAGATATTATGTAGTCTTCTTCTGTTTTTGTTTTTGTACATATTAGTGAGTCAGTACCTTCTTCAAAGTCTTTGTTTGCCATTATTGTTACTTTAGCATATTTTGCTTCTGAATATGTTGTTGTGTTTAGTGTTATTTCATATATTCCTTGTACTTTTCTTTCTAATTTTTTGTTTGTTTGGAATTTTGTTCTATATACTATGTTTTGTTTACTATTATATAGTTCTATGTATATGTTTAAACTATCTGTATCTTTTATGCCTGTTTGTGGTAAATATACAACAGAGATTACGTTGTTAGGCTTTTTTAGGAAGTTATAAAATTGAATTTTTTTAGCAGTTATTGAGCCTCTTTCTTCTCCAATTTCTAGCATACCATTTATTGTTTCGTTTTCTGTTATTTCTTCTACTTCATTAGTGTATGAAAATATTGATGTTTTTTTGAAGATTCTTGTTATTGTTGGTAGTAAAAAGACTATTAATGAAAATATTATTAATATTACTATTAAAAGTTTAAATTCTTTTTTCATTTCTTTTCTTTTTTCTGCTTCTGTTTTTTCTTCTTTTTTGTTTTCTTTTGGTTCTTCTGGTTTTGTAGAGTTTGTACTAAGGTCTAGTACTTCTATGTCATCTTTCTTTGGTTCTTGTTTTATTTCTTTTGGTGTTTCTGTTTTAGTTTCTTGTTTGTTTTCAGTATTTTGTTCTGGTTTTGTTTTTTTAAATAATCCCATAAATATTCTCCTATTCTCTTTATAAATTATAACAAAAAACTAAAGATACTACAACATCTTTAGTTAATTTTTAGGTTTAGAGAATATTGCTACAATGAATGCTAGTATTATCGCTGTTGATAATCCTCCAAGTTTGTCATAGTATTGTAATAATAGTAAGGATTAAAATGAGTTATTCAAAAATAGTAAAACTAATTTTATTATCGAAATTATTATAAAAATTGTAAAAGAATAAAATAATATGCCATTTATATATAATGTGATACAATGTAAAGAATTTTATGGCACATCTTGAGCATGCAAAAAGATGTGTTATAAAAATATTGTACCTAATTTATGATGA
>CANQQR010000069.1 GCA_947626035.1 uncultured Bacilli bacterium
ACAAATTTTAGGCAGTTATTAACATTATTTTTTTTATTAATCGGTTTCTTTTTTCTGCTTAGCTGTGAATAGTAACTAAAAAAATTAAAAAAATAACAAAAACACTTGTACGTCGAATATTTGTGTGCTACAATTAAATCAGAAAGGCGATGATGGTTATGAAAATTATAGAAAAGAAGCTGGTAAACCAAAATTTAAGAAAAAAGGAATAAAGAATAGTTATAGAACAAATAATGTAAAAAGTGAGTATAAAGGACATGTATATGAAAATATAAAAATAGATTTAGAAAAAAGAGAAATAACATTACCAAAATTAAAAGAAGTAAAAATAAGAGGTTATAGAAATTTAAAAGAAATAAAAGGAAGAATAATAAATACAACAGTAGAAAGGAAAGCAAGAAAGTATTATGTATCAGTTTGTGTAGAAGAAGAAATAGAAGAAAAGAGATATGAAATATAATGTATGAAGGACTAAGACTTAAATATAAGTTAAGTTATTAAAAATAAATAAAAAAAGAGTACCCTAGCGACTAGGGGAAGTATGGTCTGTGGAGAAGTAAAATTCTATGAAGCAGAAATAGATAATCGTGAGGTTATCTGACGGAATTTATTCCGTTATGTTCAATAAAATCCTATATATAATTACTAAAATAGGTTATAATAATAATTAAGAGGTGTAAAATGAACTATAAAAAAATAAAAAAAGATAACTATACATTACATCTAATAAACACAGACAGATTTAAAGAAATAAATGTAAGTATAAACCTAACAAAAAAATATAACAAAGAAGAAGCAGTATATCTAAAACTACTAGAAAAAGTCCTAATATCAAACGGAACAAAAAAATATAGAAAGCTAAAAGAAATAAGTAGAACACTAGAAAACTTATATAGAAGTGACATAGGTGTAAGATTCACAACATTCAGCACTAACATGACATTTGAACTAAAACTAAACCTAATAAACCCTAAATACACAACAAAAGAAATGTACACTGAAACATTCAAACTATTTAAAGAAGTAATAACTTCTCCATACATAAAAGATAACAAATTCGAAGAAAAAAACTTTGAACTAGAAAAAGAAAACCTAATAAAATCAATAATGAACATAAAAGACATAAGTGAAGTATATGGAAGAATTAAATTTGAAGAAATATTCTTTAAAGGAACACCATACGAAGACAACAACTACAAAAACATAGAACTATTTAAACAAATAGAAAACGAAAAACTATACGAAACATACAAAAAACTATTCACTGACTACAAAATAGACGTATTTATAATAGGCTGCCTAGAAGAAAAAACACTAGAAAACCTAACAGACGATTTACTAAAAAACTTTAAACAAACAATAAACATAGATAATGTAAACATAAAAATCAAAAATAAAGAAACAAAAGAAACAAAAGAACAAACAGAAGCAACTCAGTCAAATCTATTCCTAGGCCTAACCATAGACAACATAACAGAAGACGAAAAAAACTACACAGCAGTTTTATATAACACAATTCTAGGACGCATGAATAACTCAGTCCTATTTGTAAAAGTAAGAGAAGATAACTCACTATGCTATAGCATTGGAAGTAGTTTTAATAGATACACAAGCTCCATCGTAATAGACGCAGGAATAAGCAAAAAAAACTATGAAAAATCCCTAGAACTAATAAAAGAATGTCTAAAACTACTAGAAGACAAAAAAGAAGTAGAAAAAAACATAGAAAACGCAAAAAAAACACTAGACATATCATATAACGATTACTACGACAACATAAATAAAATAGTAAACTACTATTACATAAACGAAATATCATACTTGCCAAGCATAGAAGAAAGAAGAAAAAGAATAAACGAAATAACACCAGAAGAAATATCTGAATTTGCAAAAAAAATAAAAATAAAAAACATATTCTTACTAGAAGGAGTACAAAATGAAGAAAATTAATTATAGAAATGGAGAAACAATACTAAAAGAAAAACTAGATAATGGCCTAACACTATACATGTATAACACAACAAAAACAAAAAACTTCTACATAACAGTATCAACTCACTTCGGTTCAGAAGTAATGAAATACAAAAAAAACAACAAAACATACAACGTAACCTTAGGTAGTGCACACTTCCTAGAACACCGTGTAATGGACTTCACAAAAAACAAAGATGCGATGGAAAAAATAAACGAACTAGGAAGCATAGTAAACGCATACACTACCTATAACGGAACAAACTACAACATATTCGGGCACACAGACATAATCAAAAACCTAGAATTACTTTTCGATAGAGTATTTAAAGCAAACATAAAAGAAGAAGACGTAGAAAGTGAAAGAGGAATAATACTAGAAGAATATAACATGTACTTTGACGACCCTTATTTTATACTACACAACACCCTAAACAAAAACATGTTTAATAACTCTTTCATAAAATACCCAGTATTAGGATCAATAGACGGAATAAAAACAGTAACCGCTACAGAACTAAATAGACTATATAAAGACTTCTATAACCCATCTAACATGTTTATAACAGTAACAGGTAACTTTAGAATAGACGAAGTACTAAACTACATAAAAGAATATACAAAAGACCTAAAAGACACAAAAACAAAAGCAAAAGTGATAGTTCCAAAAGAAAAACTAGAAATAAAAACTGAATATGAAGAAATAAAAATGGATGTAAACGAACCAAAAATAATAATAGGCTACAAAATACCTGTGCAAAAAGAAGACATAACCTTTAAAAACCGCGCAATAATTGGCATACTTCTATCAAACCTATTTTCAAGCACAGGAGACGCATACGAAGAACTAAACAACTTAGGAATAAAAAGAAACAACTATGGAATAGATAAAGTAGACAAAAATATATACATATACTTTAAAGCAAGCACCGATAAAACAAAAGAATTTATAGACATAATAGACAAATACATGAATAACCTAAGCATAACAAAAACAGACCTAGAAAGAAAAAAACGTAGTAACATAAGTGGCCTAATCCTAAACTTTGAAGACATAGTACAAATAGAAGACATAATAGCAACTGAAATGTTTAACTATAACAAAATACTAAACAACAAAGAAGAAGAAATAAAAAGTATTACCCTAAAAGACGTACAAACACTTCTAAAAAAAATAAATCTAAACACCAAAAGCATAGTAATAATAAACAAATAAGAGACTCAAACTTAAGTCTCTTATTTATTTTCTAAACCATCAATTACTTCTTTAATCACGTCACTACTCACATTACTAATATCATAAAAACCATTATCAACCATAACATTAAAAGTATCTTCCTGCATACTCATAATTTCATCAAGCCCGAACTTTAAAACATCATGAACAACCTTATTAGAACTCTCCAAAGTACCATGAACATACACCTCTACTGTACTCTTAAGCAAAAGTAACATACTATCTAAAACTAACTTATCGCTCATCCTTAACCTCCTTCATAACATTAACTAACTTTTCTCTAACTGTAGAAAGCTTACTAACTTGTGCATTAATAAAATCAACCAAATCCTCATCTAAAATAATCTCCGTATAAAAATTCCAAAGACTAATCAAATTATCTTGATGCTTAACAGCATCCTCTAAATAAAGTAAATCCTTTTGTGTCATTTATAAATCCTCCTAAATATATTTTGTACAAAAACAAATTAATAATACATATCTAAAAAAAACAAATTACCTATTGAAAAAATCTAAAAAAAATGATATATTAAAGTTACTTAATAACAAATAACAGCGATTAATAATAATATAATCTACATGTGTTTATTATTTATTATTTCTTATCATATTTTGTTATATGAGATGCTAAAGAATGCCTGTTAGGTCTTGTTAGTTATTAGGTATATGATCATATGAAGAAAGAAAACTTCAAACAAGTGATTTAAGTTCGACTAAACTTAAATTAATTCAAAACTAGAAATAGCGACTTGTCATCGTTATTTTTTTTATGTAATAGGAAAGTTCTCAATAAAAAAAGTTACTATTCACAGCTAAGCAGAAAAAAGAAACCGATTAATAAAAAAAATAATGTTAATAACTGCCTAAAATTTGT
>CANQQR010000070.1 GCA_947626035.1 uncultured Bacilli bacterium
TACTTAGTAGCAACAAATCCATACTTTGCAATAGAAAATAATAATATAAAAAATATAAAACAAACAGGAATAGAAGACACAACAAGTGAAACAACATCAGGTTTAAGACCAAGTGTATACCTACAAACAGATGTAAAAGTAGCAGGAAGTGGAACAATAACAGACCCATATGTAATAACAGATAGAAGTGACATCAACCTAGTAGCATATACATTAAAAGGAGAAACACCAGAGTCTTCACAAACTTTCGAATGGTTACTTGCAAACAAAATAATAGATACAATAAAATGTAAAAATAATACCCAAGCAACATGGAATTATGATAACAACACAATGTTATTATCTAACATACATATACCAGACTATTGTACAATAGATTTTAAAGATGGTTACACAATAAACTTAACAGCAGAGAATGGAACAGTACAATCGCCAACATCAGTTGCAGTAATAGAAAATGAAATAGCTGAATTTACAGCAACACCAAATGCTAACTTTTCAAAAAATAATCCAACATTAACATGTAATGGAGGAGCAAAAATAATATATGAAGCAAATGAAAAAAATGTAAAAGTAAAAGTAAGTAATATAAAGTCAAATCAAACATGCAAAATAACTTTTGGTAATAGCAAGACATTAGCATTTTTTGAAAACAAATTTAGTGGTGTAGGAAAAAGAACGACATTTGATAGTATTTTTACATCTGCTGGGCATTATTACGAAGATGGAAGTTATACTGAAAATGGAGATAAAGTATACTATTATGCAGGAAGCTCAACGGATAACTGGGTACAATTTGGAGGATTTTATTGGAGAATAATAAGAATGAATGAAGACGAAAGTATAAGACTATTATATGCTGGTGCTAGTATGAATGCGACAGATGCATATATAGATTCATCAGGCTTTAATGGTTCAGGCGACATGTATAATCCAATGTATGTAGGGTATATGTATGGTTCTGAGGGAAGTTTAAGCAATAATAGGAAAAATACTGTTTCAAGCACAGCAAAAACTTCATTAGAAACATGGTATGCAAATAATCTAGAGTCTAATTATGATAAATACATAAGTAAAACAGCAATATATTGTAATGATAGAAGTTCACAAACAGGTTATAATCCTAATAGTCCAATGTACTATAATGGACATACAAAATTTAAAGATAATAAAACTGATAATACCAAAAATCATCCATCTTTCAAATGTGGAGTAGATGGAAGTGGTAAATTAGTAGAAACCACACAAGCAGTTGAAGATAAATTTAGTGTAAGTAAAGCTTCAGGAGGAAATGGGGATTTAGATAAGCCTATAGGATTAATGACCGCAGACGAAGTAGTGTTTGCAGGAGGATTGTTTGAGACGGCAAATAATTATGCATACTACTATAGAAATTCCTCAGGAGAAAGTGTAACCGGAGAAGAGGATTGGTATACATTGACACCATTTGTATATCAACAAGGATGGGTAGATGCAAATTTATTTAAGATAGATGGTAACTCTTACAAACAAGGTCAGATTCGTGCAGAGGGTGTGGGTTATACCTCTTACAATCCTGTTACTCGTCCCGTAATCTCCCTAAAATCCTGTGTAGAACTAACTGGATCAGGTACGACAAGTAGTCCATACAAGGTAAAAGAATTTGGAGACTCTGATGCATGTGCATTAGCAGAAAATTAATTTATGTATATATAATATTTAAATATATATTATATAGAAATGTATTAGTCTAAAAAATTCATAAAAATCACGAGACTAATACAAAAAAGAATACAAATGGGCCGGACTTTAAAATTGAAGAGTAGTGAGTTCAGTCTGGCCCATTAGCTTTATAAAATTATGAGGGTTATAATGAAAAATGAGAAAATAGTAAATAATATGGTCGGTAAAAATATAAAAAAATATAGGCTTCTATACCGTATAAATTCAGGAGAAATGACACAAAGTGACCTAGCTAAAAGTATTGGCGTAAGCGTATCACTAATAGGCGGAATGGAAAGTACTAAAGTTAATCAAGGTATTAGTTTATATAACTTATACAAAATAAGTAAAGTATTAGGTGTACCTATAAACAAATTTTTTGAATAAATGTTAAAAATTCGAGTAAGTATTATTAGATTTTTGAATATACTATAATTGACAAATGTTATTAATTTTGTTAACATTTAATTAGTGAGTGAGTAGTTCGCCGAGTAACTGGAGGGAATTGCTTAATGCATTTCCAGCAAGCATTGACTTGTGGGAACCTCTAGTCGGGGGAAAGCTTACATAAATTAGAACATATTTCTCATTTACCAATGGTAAAAGGAGATTCTGTAGACGTCATTTGAAACTAATCAAGTGACGTTTTCTGTTTGCAAAATAAACTTGCTTTCTTTATTTATTTTGTATAGATTTTTTACATGCTTAATGATACAATGTTATTGAACCATTCCATCCTCGAATGAGGGCAAGGTGGTGTCTTTTTTTGATTTGATTTTGGGTATATAACTGAACCATATTCATTTGCTGTACTAACATTCAAATTAAATTTATCTTTTAAAATTTCAATCAAAAGAAAAAAGAACTAATGCCTAGTTCTTCTTCGCTATTTTTAAAGCTATTAACCTCATATTGTATCAAACTACTTGTTTTTGTATTTTTACCCAAATCAAAAATTTGTCGGCTTGTTCCTTTGTCTTCTTTAAATGGTAAAAAAGATTTATATATTAAAAAAACTAGTCAATATTATTTTTTGACTAGTTTAACAATTTGATTTTTATTGCTTTTTCTTGATTTTAAAATATCATTCCAATCAACTGGGATAACATCTTTTAAAGCCTCGTTAGATGTGATTATTTTGCGTGGAATATTAAAAAAATTTTTAGGAATGATACTTTTTTTATTTTCCTTCATTTTAATCACCCTCTATTCATATATATATTATATGCTAAAAATGCACATAAAATCAAGAAAATTGCTAATAGTATACAACATAATTTGTAAAAAAGTCAATTATTTTTTAATTAATCATGTTTATAAATTATCAATAATTTGATTTAGTTTCCCCTCAGATGCAAGTTTTAGTATAAGTTTTAAAAGTTCATCTAAATATTCTTCTTTTAAAGTAGCAAGTACATAATAATTCAATTTATCTTTATTAAAGTAAAATGCTTTATCTGCTTTAATATATGACGATTTTTTTAAATTTTTTGTCTTCATAGCATCTACTGGTAATTCCATATTTTCTTCATATTTTAATTTTTTTTGTCGTTGTTCTTCATTTTTGAAACTAGATATTGCAGAAGCAACCATAGAATAATCTAAGCCGGCAATAGTTCCCTTCTCATCACTAACAACAACAAATGAGTGTTGACTTATTTCTTTTCCATTTTCTGCTGTATATCTATCTACTACTATAATATCTCCTAATTTACACATTTTTATTCACTTCCTTTCGTTTATACCTTTAAATTTATAGTAAAATTACTAAAATGAACACATTTACTATAATAGCACAGGCTTTTTATTATTAACAATAGAGTAGGCACTTGTTTGTTCAAATATAACAACATTTTTAACTATATTTAGAAAATATAACTAATTTTAAGACCATTAGAAGTAAAAAAATGACAATCATTGAATATTTAGTAGAAGCACCCGATTTGACATTATCGTTAGATTGTGTTATTTTACTATTAACTTAAGTTTTGCAGTTAAAATGAGCAATCCTAGTAATTATAAGGCTTTGCTCATTTTTTGTATCTTGTGTAATATTTAATA
>CANQQR010000071.1 GCA_947626035.1 uncultured Bacilli bacterium
AGCTAAGAGTAAGGCTTTAGCAAAATTTGAAAATATATTTGGAAGTTCTGGAAAGAGAACAACATTTAATGCTATTGTAACAGCATCAGGAAAATATAAAGAAGATGGAAATTATACTGAGGGTGGAAAGACAGTATATTATTATGCAGGAAATGCTACTGATAACTGGGTACATTTTGCGAATAAATACTGGAGAATAATAAGATTAAACGAAGACGAAAGTATAAGGTTATTGTATGCAGGAACTAGTACAACAGGGTCAGATGCTTATATAATGAATAGTGGAAGTATTGGAAGTAATGGACAATTTGCATACAATCCAACATATAATAATACAACTTATGTAGGTTTTATGTATAGTACAGGAAGTATTTTGGCAGCAATAAGAGGAAACGGAACAAGTAGTCCAATAAAAACACAACTAGAAACATGGTATACAAGTAACTTACAAAGTTATGATAAATACATAAGTAAAACTGCAATATATTGTAATGATAGAAGTTCACAAACAGGATGGAAATCAAGTGGAGACATGTATTACAATGGTTATACAAAATTCAATACAAATAAAACAAGTTCTTCAGGTAACCATCCATCCTTCAAATGTGGTGTAGATGGTTCAGGAAAAGAAAATAGTGATTCAACAGGTGCAGAGGGAACAAAAGATAAGTTTAGTGTAAGTAAAGCGTCTGGTGGTAATGGAAATCTAACAAAGCCAATAGGTTTGATGACCGCAGACGAAGTAATATTCGCTGGAGGTTTATTTACAACTAATAACGACTCTGCTTACTACTATAGAAACGCTTCCGGAGGAAGCTCAACAGGTACAAACTGGTGGTGGACAATGAGTCCGTATTACTTCGACGGCAGCCGCGCGTACGTGTTCCGCGTGTACGGTTCTAGCAACGCTGGCCGCTTGAGCAACGTCAACGTCAACCCTTCGGGTGGCGTCGTGCGTCCAGTAATTTCTCTGAAATCTTGTGTTCAGTTATCTGGTAGCGGTACATCAGGAGACCCATATGAAGTCACTTCAGATAGTTCATGCGACGCAAAAGAGAATTAATAAAAAACAGATGGGCCGGATTTTAAAATTGAAAAGTAGTGAGTTCAGTCTGGCCCATTAACTTTATAAATAATAAGAGGGTTAAAAAATGAAAACAGAAAAAGAAATAAATAATATAGTCGGAAAAAACATAAAAAAATATAGATACATGTATAAAATAACACAAAAAGACCTAGCTAAAAAAATAGGTACAAGCTTATCATTAATAAGCAAAATAGAAAACGAAAACATAGACAAAAAAATAAACATATCTACTTTATACAAAATAAGTCAAACACTAAAAATACCTATAAATAAATTTTTCGAATAAACAATTTACAAACACTAAAAAATATGTTATCATTTAAACATTAAAGGTAGTAATAAACATAAACATGGCATTACTATCTTTCTTTTTCTTTAAAATAGATAGTAAACAAAGAGGAAAAAATGAAAGAGTTTAAAATATTAGACAAAGTAAAATGGCTCCTAGAATATGGAGAAAATTACATGTTCTCTTCATTCCCTAAAGTACACCTTGCTCTTAAAATAAAACTAGAAGAAAACATGTACTCATTAATAGAAAACTGCATACGTGCAAACCTAAACAAAGGAAACATAAGGTCTAAATATCAAAAAGAAATGTTAACTAACATAAGTCTAATAGACTACTATGCTGGTACTATTTTAGATAAAGGTATAATAAAAAAGAAAAGATTCACATCATTCATAAACTGTCTAAACGAAATAAGAAAAATGACATACGGATGGATTAACAATGAAGAGAAAGAACAATCTATATAAAAACATACTATCTACCACTCATGCTCTAAACATGTACAAAACAATAAAACAAAACTGCAAAAACAAAAAAGAAGTATATCGTTTCTCACTAAACCTAAATCAAAACATAAACGAAATACTAACTAAACTATATAACGAAAACTACAAATTTGACAAATACAGAATATTCATAATAAAAGAACCAAAATACAGACTAATAATGAGTGAAAAAGTAGAAGACAAAATAGTAAATCACTTAGTAGCAAAATACATATTACTTCCCGCGGTAGAACACTCTTTAATAGACTCAAACGTAGCAACAAGATACAAAAAAGGCAGCAACCATGCTTTTAAACTATTTAACAAATACGTAACCAGACTATTTCAAGAAAACAAAGAAATATATGTATTAAAAATAGACATTAGTAAATACTTCTATAACATAGACCACGAAGAATGCATTCGCTTAGTAAAAAGAAAAATAAAAGATAAAAAAGCAATAAAAATAATAGAAAACATAATAAAAACAACTAACGATAGTTACGTAAACAAAGAAATAAAATATATGGTCGGAAAAGAAATAAGAAGAGTAAAAACTTTAAACATAAGTGAAAAAGAAAAAGAGAAAAAAATAAATGAACTAAATAGCATACCACTATACTATCATGGGAAAGGCTTACCAATAGGAAACATGACAAGCCAAATACTAGCAGTATATTACCTAAACGAAGTGGATCACTACATAAAAGAAACACTAAAATTTAAAAACTACATAAGATACATGGACGACTTAGTAATACTAGACACCGGCAAAGAAAAACTAAAACAAGGCTTCATAAAAATAAAAGAAAAAATAGAAACAGTAAAACTAAAAACAAACAAAAAAAGTAACTTATACAAGCTATCAAGTGGCATTACTTTTCTAGGTTATACATTCAAAAGTAAAAACAACAAATTAATAATAAGATACAACACAAAAACATCAAGAAGAATAACTAGAAGACTAAAAAACCTAAAAAGATTTGACTACGATAAATACATAAAAAGCAAAGCAAGTTACAAAGGTTTCTTACAAAGATGTAACACTAGTTTATATGAAAAAATGATGGAAATATAGGAGAAATTATGAACAAAGAAAGTTTATACAAAATAGCCAAAATGAACAATGAAGAAAAGGTAGTATTAGTAAAATATGGTAACTTTTATAAAGCATTTGAAAGTGATGCTATTTTATTATGGGGTCTATTTGGCTACAATGTAATAAATGGAAAAATATCATTCCCACTATCGGTATTTGGAAGTGTAGTAAGTAAACTAACAAGACTAGGAATGAACGTAGTAGTTGTAAATAATATAGACGACATAAATTACTATAACACAATACAAAAAAACACCTACGAAGAATATAAAAACGAAACACTACACAAATACGAAACAAGTGGAAAAATAAATGAAATAATGAAACTAGTAGAAGACAAAATAAAAACCAGTTTCATAAACTATGATAAACTATTAGAATTTTTAAACACACTATAACCTATAAAACATAGGTTTTTTCTTTGCTAATAAAAATTTTTTATCTCTTTTCAAACAAAGTGCTGATGGAATTATTTAAATTCTGTAATTCCGATTTTTGCTAGATTAACTGGCAT
>CANQQR010000072.1 GCA_947626035.1 uncultured Bacilli bacterium
AACATGAAAAAATTAAACAAATTATTTGGCTTGATGTTAATTGCTGGAAGTATGACTCTTGTTTCTACTGTTAATGCTCAAGTATCTACTGAAACAACAACAAGTGGAAAAACTGTTACTGGTACAGTAGAAAATTCAAATGATTTAAAAGCTTGCTTTACTGCAAATGAAGCAACTTGTACAGTTATTAAAAATGTTAACTTAGATGATAATGTTGATGTTGTTGGTAATGTTAAACTTACGCTTAACGAAGGCGTGGTTGTTACAGTTACTAATAATAGTACTATTACAGTTAAAGCTGATGGTCAATTAGATATTATTGGTGGTGAAATTACAACTATTTTAAAAAATATTTTTCAAGTTAAAGTAGGTGCTACTTTAAATGTTACAGGTACTAAATTAGTTGCTAATAATACAAAAGCTGTTAATTATACTTTTAGACCAGTTATTGCTGTTTATGGTGGTAATACTGATGATGCTAAAGCTACAACTGTAAATATTAATGCTACAGTTGAAGGATATGATGGCTTAGTTGTTTATCCTGATGGATTAAATCGTGGTACTGCTGCTGAAGCTCACAACGTTAACGTAACTGTTAATGGTACCTGGAATACTACAAGTTATGCTGTTCAAGTTCAAGGCGACATAGAAGGCATGGATGCAAAAGAAGTAAAAGTTACTGTAGAGGGTGGAACATTTACTTCAAAGGGAACTGCATTATATGCTGCTGGTGCAGCTGATTGGACTGTTAAAGGTGGCAAAATTTCAGGTTTCGTTCCAATGAATGTTAAATCTGGTAATGTAACTATCGTTGATGGTGAATTTTTAACAAATGCTACTACTAATGGAGGTAGCGAAGATAGTAGTGGTTCAACTACTGCTGCATTACTTGTTGGTACGGGTACTGGATACAATGGTAAAGTTAATTTAACTATTGAAAAAGGTACATTTAAAAATGCCAATGGTGCAGCTTTAGATATTGCTGCCAATGCTGCTGTTGAAAAAATTGCTGTAAAAGACGGATATTATGAAGGTAAAGCTTCAGCAGTTACAAATAATGTTGGAACATTAAAAAATTACATAACTGGTGGTACATTTGTTACAACAGAAGATGGAACAGTAATTCCTGCTGATGCTTTAGCTAATCATTATACTAGCGTTGAAAATAATGCAGATACAGATAATGGTAAAAATGTTTCTGTAGATAGAGAGAGTGCTATCAAAAAAGTTACAATAGCTAAAATTACCAATAATTCTGGTGAAGTTATTCCTCCATTAGATCTTGGTGAAGATGGCGGAATAAATCCTATTAATTTATTTGCTGGTAATACACTAGATTTAAATAAACGTTTAGGCTTTAATACTGATGAATACACAGTTATTTATAAAATAACTGCAGGAGATGCTACTATTACAAATGGTGTTCTAACTATGGGTTCTAAAGATTCAACGATTGAAATCGTTATTGAACCTTGGAGAGAATTAACTGAAGAAGATCAAGAACCTGTTGTTGGACCAGATGTCACTCCATCAACTCCAGTAGATCCAGAAGACTCTGAAAGAGATCCAGAAGCAGGAGAAAAACCTGGTGATGAAGAGAATCCACAAACAGGAGACAACGTAGTAGGAAGTATCGCAATGGGAATTGCAGGATTAGTAGGTATTGTAGGAAGCGCTTTAGTTTTTGATAAAAAAACAAACTACAATAATTAATCTAACAAATATATAAAAAAGAACAAATTTGAGAAAAATTTGTTCTTTTTTTGTTTTTATTAAAAATAAAGTATTTTCTAAAACTTTTATAAAATATATTGTTTTGGAAAAATATTTCCAAAACTTGACATTATAATAATTTTGCCATATAATGATAGCAGAGGTGATACAATGATAGAAAGGACAGAATATCTTAACCAATTAAAAAGATTTAAAGATAAAGATTTAATCAAAGTTGTTACAGGGATAAGAAGGTGCGGTAAATCTACATTATTTGAGTTGTTTATCAATTATTTGAAAGAAAATGGTATAAAAAACGATCAAATAATCAATATAAATCTTGAGGATGCAGATTATACTTTTAATGATTATAAAGAACTATATGATTATGTAAATAAACAAATAAGTTCTAAAAAACAATATTATGTTTTTTTAGATGAAGTTCAAAATGTTCCTAAGTTTCAGAAGGCAGTAGATGGTTTATATATCAAAAAGAATGTAGATGTTTATATCACTGGCTCTAATGCTTACTTGTTATCTGGTGAATTAGCAACATTATTATCTGGAAGATATGTAGAAATAAAAATGTTACCATTATCATTTAAAGAGTATTTAAGTGCATTTAATGATTTAGATAAAAGTCGTTATGAATATTTTTTGGATTATATGAAAAATGGTGGTATGCCAGGTAATATATCAATTCTTCAAAATAATTTTATTGATATGGATACCTATCTAGAAGGAATATTTACGACGATAGTCTATAAAGATATAATAACGAGGAATAATATAACAGATAAAATGTTACTGGAAAGTGTGTTAAAATTTATATTTGATAGTATAGGTAGTCCTATATCGACTAAAAAAATAAGTGATACTTTAACTAGTAAAGGTATGTCTACTAGCAATCATACTGTAGAAAATTATATATCTGCTTTTGTTGAAAGTTTTTTGATATACAAAGTGGAAAGATTTGATGTTAAAGGAAAAGGATTGTTAGCAAGAGATTACAAATATTATGTTGTAGATCAGGGGTTAAGAAGTTATTTATTAGGTAAAAAGGCTGATAGTGACATGGGACATATATTAGAAAATATAGTTTATTTAGAGCTATTAAGAAGAGGATATAAAGTATATGTTGGTAAGGTTGATGATTTAGAAATAGATTTTGTAGCAGAAAATAGAGATGGTTTAAAATATTATCAGGTAGCTTTGTCTGTTAGAGATCCAAAAGTATTAGAAAGAGAATTAAAGTCCTTACAGAAAACAGGAGATTATTATCCAAAATATTTAATTACTTTAGATATGGATTTAGAGTCAGATTATGATGGTATCACTAAAATAAATGTAATTGATTGGTTATTAAACACGAAGTAGAACCCCCCCAGAAGTGTGGGGATCGAAGGAGGAAGAGGAAGCGGAGGAGGGACGCAACGAAGGGAAGGAAATGCTACGGAA
>CANQQR010000073.1 GCA_947626035.1 uncultured Bacilli bacterium
ACAACAGCATCAAATTCATTGCCATCATAATCTTGATAATGAAATAAATTCCAATGATTAGTTTCCGCATATATTCTTAAATCTCTTTCCACCATAGCTTCAAAAAAGAAACCAAAGGAAAGTAAATCATTCACACACATATCCACAGTCATATTAAGTAAAGAAGTCGCAATCGATGGATCAACAAAATGTCTTTTTTCCATCTGCTTTACTCTCATACTACTTCGAATATTAGAGTTAAATGGCAATTGATTCTCAACTAAATATAACTTGCTTAAATCTCCTAAATATTCCGTAATTGTCTTAACATCTATATCCTCATTTTCGACACCTTTAATATCTTCTTTTAATTTTGCAACAGATGAAGTAGTACTCTCGTTTCTAGAAAGAGATCGAAGTAACAACATAATTTTATTTAAATCTCTTTTAGAATCACTAATTCGATTAATATCGGTATCAATAATTTCTTTTACATATTCCTTAGGAATTTTTATGGCTTCTTCAAAAGGTACATCCATACTACCAGGAAAACCACCCCTTAAAACTAACTTAATAATTTCCTTTAAATTAATATCGCGAGTTTTCTTACTTTCTACCTTATTATTATAAATATCTTTTAAAGAAACATCTCCAGTTGAATCTCCCGATTCATATAAACTCATAGGATACATTTTTAATTTTTTTATTCGACCAGCACCAGAATGCATAATTTTATCTTGCTTCTGTTTAGGTAAAACAGTCGAGCCAGTTAAAATATATTTTCCTTTAATTCCATCTTCATCGCATTTATATCTAGTAGCATCCCATATTTCCGGAACTTCTTGCCATTCATCAATTAATCTTGGATTACTACCTTCAAAAATTAAAGAAATATCAGTTTCAGCAAGCCGTCTATTTTGATAATTACCACTTGGATCCATTAATAAAAATTCACTTTTAGCATGATGTCTTCCAGCCCACGTTTTTCCTATCCATTTAGCACCAACTATATTTACAGCTCCATAAGCTTGTAAACTACTTTCAATTTGATTGTCAATTAATCTTGGTTTATATTTATTCATTCAAAATCAACTCCTCTCTAATAAATTATACAATATCATCAAAAATTTGTCTATTAAAATTGGATGTTTTTTTGAACATTTATTGGATGATTTTTTTAAAAATAATTGGATTATATTTTTAAAAAATTAATCACAAAAAAAGAACAAGCTTAAGAAAAACTTGTTCTTTTTTATATATTTGTTAGATTAATTATTGTAGTTTGTTTTTTTATCAAAAACTAAAGCGCTTCCTACAATACCTACTAATCCTGCAATTCCCATTGCGATACTTCCTACTACGTTATCTCCTGTTTGTGGATTCTCTTCATCACCAGGTTTTTCTCCTGCTTCTGGATCTCTTCCTGGATTCTCTGGATTTGTTGGATCATCTACTACTGGAGCATCTCCTGTAGCTGAGAATACTAAAGTAACATCTTTATCGATTGCTGCATCCTCTGCAACTACTGTACCGTCTTCACCAATAAAGTTACCAACTTTACCATTTTTAATTGCTGATAATGATGTTAAATTACTTAATGATTGTCCTTTACCAATTATATATTTAACACCGTTTACAGATACAACTACTGTTTCAACACTTTCAGTTTCATTTCTGGCTATTGTGATACCTTCATTTGAATCTTTAGGATAAACAGTTACTGCATGTTTAGTATCATTATTTAAACTAATTTTACCTGTTGAAGTTACTACATATTTATATCCTTCACTAGGCTCTGGTAATGTAGAGATATTTCCACTAGCTGTGATAAATACATCTCCATTAACTGATATTGTATTATTTAGACCAACATTTGGGTTAAGACTAGCATTTATATCACCAGCACCCGTAATTGTTGCTGATTCTGCACTGTGGCTACCTTGATCAACATAAGCAGCAACTGTACCAGCATTTAGGCTTGCGCCTTCTTCTACATCTACGCTACCCCAAATTGCTATGTCAGCTTCACGTTCAGTGGCAGTTTCTCCATCACCATTACCATATGCGTGAACATCTGCACCTTCTTTGATTTCACTACCATCTTGTAAAACCATACCAATAATAGCATTGTCATTAGCTTCAACAAATGCTCCATCATCTGTTTTTATTTGAGATAATAGACCTAAAGTGTTATTGTTTGCTTTAATAGAACCAGTTTTACTTACTGTAATTCCAGCACCATTTGTACCATATCCATTATTTACAAGTTCAACTGCCCCGTTAACTACTACATTTGCATTTCCACCGATAGCACCTTGTGTGAAACCATCAATTGTAAGACTTGCGTCTTTTGCAACTGTTATAGTTGAAGCATAACTACCATTTACAAATATTGCTAAGTTATCAGCTTTACCAGTCATATTTAATGAACCATTAATTGTTAATTTAGAAGTTGCCGCGTCTAATTCGATATTACGAGCTGCTTTAGAAGTAACACCTGTAAAATTAACATTTCCATCGATTACTAATTCAGTATTTGCTGCTACTTTTACTTTAAAACCGTCTATATCATGGTCATTTTTTAACGTAATAGTAGCACTTGTCTGATTAAATTCGATAGTAGTTACATTTGGTTCATGTATACAAGATTCTAGTTGTTTGTCATAGTTCTTTTCAGAATTGCCATGCGTATCATTAACTGTACATACCCCTCCAGCTGGACTCATATCAGTGTAATAATCGTCAGCTGCATTAACATTTGTCATTAGTGTAAGGGCACTAGCAGACAATACTGCAAAGCCAAATAATTTGTTTAATTTTTTCATGTTTTACCTTTCCTTTCTCCTTTCATGAAAATTCCGATAAGTGCGCTT
>CANQQR010000074.1 GCA_947626035.1 uncultured Bacilli bacterium
GTTATAATTGCTATAGTAAAGGGAGAGTATTTATTATGAAAAGAAAGAGTTGTAGTATAATTTTATGTTTAGTTGTAGTTGTTTTTATTGCAGGAGTATCATTTGAAGTTAATAGAAAAGAAACAGAGAAACCTAAAATTAGAAGTGAAATGAGTTTAAAAGAAGCAAATACAAATAGTATAGCTATTAATGTAGAAACAAGTGTAGGAAGTGGGAATTATACTAAAAGTACAGTTCCAGAAACAGGTTATTATAAAGTAAATACAGATAAGAGTTACTGTACTGTACCAGGACTTTCAGGAGAACAAAAAAATATTCCAATGGAATATAGAGATGGTAAAGTATATATTGGAATAACAGATGAGGGTACTAAGTGTTATGTATGGTTAGATAAACAAGAATTGTTAGTAGATAAAATAAAAGACCAAGTATCTTCTAATGGATGTCCTAATTATGAAGATGCTCCATCAATAACTGGTATAGAAAAATCAAAAAGTTTATTATGTAAAGGGAAAGATGACTTTGGAGATACATATTATTATCGAGGAAAAGTAACAAACAACTGGGTAAAATTAGGAAATTTCTATTGGAGAATAATTAGATTTAATGGTAATGGAAGTATAAGATTAATTTATTCTGGAACAGGAACTGCTGCCGAGACTGGAGATGGTACACAAATAAGTAAAACTTCATTTAATTATTCCGATTCGAACCAAAAAGCCGCAAAATACATGGCTGATGATATGAATAATAATAATTTGAAAAATCCTAAAAATAGCTATATAAAACAGGCAGTCGATGATTGGTATGAAGCAAGTTTAAAGAGTGAATATGAAAGTAAATTAGATGGAACAGCAGGATTTTGCAATGACACAGATAGCGGCACTACTAGAATTTATGAGAATGGTAGGCTGATTTATGAGTATCATAATTTTATGCCCGCTGATAGAATAAATACTGATAAACAGCCAACGCTCAAATGTGGAACACCAAAAACAAATTTATATACAACAAGTGATGGGACATATGGCAATCAAAAGTTGACATATCCAATAGGACTTATAACAGCTGATGAAGTAGTGTTCGCGGGTGGAGGAATTTCTAATGATGTTAATGCAGTTTTTTACTTATGTACAGGGCAAAAGTATTGGACTATGTCTCCAGGTGACTGGACCGTGGGCTCGGATGATACTCGTACACGTGTGTTTTATGTGATGGAAAGTGGCAGTCTCGCTTATGGAGAATATATGTATACAAGTACTTTTGATGTTCGTCCTGTCATAAATCTCAAAGCAGACACTCAATTTAAATCAGGTGGAGACGGTACTTCCACTAATCCATATGAAGTCGTTATATAAGTTTATACAAAGGGAGAATATTTACTATGAAAATAGAAAAGTTAAGTAAAAGAAAATATATTAAAACAAGTATAATTGTTTTAGTAGTAATAAGTATAGTTGGAGTTATATTTATAAATAGAAGTAAGGCTAAATATAGAGTAACACAAAGTATACAAATTGTTAATGGAACAGTTACGTATAAACCAGCTGATTTAAATGTTGTTTCTTTAAATGTAGAAGAAACTGCCGGAAGTGGAAATTATACTAAAGCTAAAGTACCAACCTCTGGAAGTTATAAAATAAATACAGATAAGACTTATTGTACAGTAGGAAGTAGTGAAGCACAGTTAAAAAATATACCAATAGAATATAAAGATGGTAAATTATATATTGGAATAAATGATACTAAAACTAAATGTTATGTATGGTTAGATATAAATAATCCTGCAAAAGACGTGGTAGACAGATTAGGAATAACTGTAAATAGTGTAAGTGATGGTTGTCCTGCATATGAAGAAGCACCATCAATAACTAGTATAGAAGATAGAAAAAGTTTATTATGTAAAGGAATAGATGACTTTGGAGACACTTATTATTTTAGAGGAAATCCAACAAATAACTGGGTTAAAATCGGAAAGTTCTATTGGCGAATAATAAGAATAAATGGAAATGGTAGTATAAGATTAATTCTTTCTGGATATAACGGTGCCAAGACAACTGGAACTGGTACTCAATTAGGATCTACCTCTGCATATCATAGTTCATATAATAGTGCAAATTATGTAAAATATATGAACGGTAGTACAGATAGTACTATAAAAGGTGTATTAGATAGTTGGTATAATACTAATTTAAAGAGTACTTATGGAAGTAAGATGGATGGAGAAGCAGGTTTCTGTAATGATGCAGACAATGGAACAAGTTCTAGTGGTGTTTTTAAACCATATGATAGAATAGTAACTAATAAAAAACCAACATTTAAATGTAATACTAAAGATAACTTATTTACAACAAGTGGTAATTCAAATGGAAATCAAAAATTAACAAACCCAATCGGTTTAATTACGATTGACGAAGCAAGTTTTGCGGGTGGACTTTGGGATATTGCTAATTCAGGTTATTATTTATACACAAATAGTACATACTGGACAATGTCTCCGTCTGGCGTTTATGGCGGTAGCGCGAGCGTGTTCGTTGTGAGTACGAGTGGCTACCTCGGCCACTACAATGTGAGCAGCAGTGCGCCTGGTGTGCGCCCAGTAATAAATCTCAAGGCAGACACTCAATTTAAACCAGACGGAGACGGTAGTTCTACTAATCCCTATGAAGTTGTTATTTAATATCATGCTTAAGTAGCTCTAATTCATACTTAAGCATATAGAAGTTGGATACTCTCCAACTCTTTTAATTTATAAATAAACAGCCAAAAAGAGTAAATTAATATAAAAAAAGAAACTTTATAAAATCAACGACTAAAAAATATCATAAAGTTTTTT
>CANQQR010000075.1 GCA_947626035.1 uncultured Bacilli bacterium
GTTCTTCTCTTGTCATGTCTTTATATCCTCCATATATCAAAAAGTGTAATTAACTTCTATCAAAAAGTAGAAGTATCATTTATCAAAAAGTGGAAAACTCTTATATCAAAAAGTGATACATCTTTTATTTCAAAAAGTGGTCAAGTCTTAATAATGAAAGAAAGTTCTTCCTAAAGTTCCTTTAAGATGGTACGGCAAAAGCCTTACGGCATTTTGCCGTATTTCGCCGCACATCATATCACGGTGTAGATGTGTCTCTCTCTTGCCTGTTCATCAAAGTATTTCCTGTATACCATTATACCATTAAGCTATAGCCTCATTCCGCAATCACTTACTTTAGAGATATACTTTCCAGAAGTAGCACAGTAGCCGCAAGCCTCTAAAAACTATTTTGCTGTGTTATCTATTCCTTTACCATTTGATAGATAATAGTTATATTTCATATATAGATAATACTTGATTAAAAAGTTATCATTCTCTTTCAGCAAGTAGTTAAATACATTTTCTTGTATAGACACATATCTGACGTGTACTGTTTTCGCAAAAGAGTTTAATAGCGTTATTGTCTTACTTTCCTTATCTACTTGTATAAACTTCTCATAATCTCTATAATTATCTTTATAAGACAGTATTCTATTTATAGTTGCTGTAGATTTACCCAAGAGACGGGATAGCTAATCAATGCTATGATACTTTATAATGCTGTATGATTTGTTTACCGTATCATATTCCGCAAGGGCGGCCAGCGCAAATAATACCCTATAATCTACATTCGCTTTTGGAAGATAACGAATATAATAATACTTATGTGTTGGCATTGTTTTTCTCCCGTGATTGTTTATGTATAGCTGCGTGTTCCGCAGTAGTAGTCCATTGTAGATTGTCAGCTTTATTATTTTGCCTGTTACCGTCTTTGTGGTGAACAATCGGCTTTCCTTCTGGATTAGATATAAATGCTTGCGCTACCAGTCTATGAACGCGCCGCTTTATTCCCTTTATCTCTATATAATAATACCCATCACGCTATACCCATTGTTTCAGTAATCGCGCCTTGCGCCTCTATAGGCTTAATACGCGCCCTAGCGTTGATACAAAGTAGCAAGTATCTTCTATCATTATCTCCCGCCATGTTTCTTCTGGTAGGCTCTCACGCATTGTAAAAGACATTAACTAATTGACGCGCTCTGTTACGGCCTAAATATTGTAATTCATTATTTCTTACTCCTTTAGATAGTTTATTATCTGCTATAGGTGATTATGTCTGAATATACCAAAGTCATAGTAACCTTTTAACCAGCTGTAGAAACTATCCTGTTTAATGTCAAGTAGTTCCGCAATCTCTTTATAGCTTATTCCCTATAATGCTTTTAATAATTTTACTTCTTTTCTTAATTCTTCATCCATTCTATAACGCTCCTTTTCATTACTACGGAAATACATAGTAGTACAACAAAAAACAATAGCACCGCCTTAACTATGGGGCGGTGCTACTGTTCTTCGATGAATTACAATATTCTTTCCGCTATTATACTTAAGGATTTATTAGTATCATTTATCTGTTTCTGTCCATAGGGGGCGGGTATGTTCCGGGAAAGATGGAAATGTCCTGCCCTTCTTCCTCTTGCGGGGCCTGCTCACTTTCTGCGGCCTGTTTCAATTCTCTACTACGGTTTTCCTGTTCTTCCATATAGAGATAATAGCTGATTGTATCAAGGTCTAGCATTGATTATGCCTTTAGCCAGTTAATAATCTTCTGGCATTTATCATAGGTCGGATACCCTTCTACCATTTCATTCGCAAATATCTGCCTTGCTGTTTGAAAATTTCCCATTTCCATTTGCTGTCTTACTACTGACGATGGCCTTAGTTCTTCAACAACTTTTATTTGCTTCTTCTCATTATCAAGATAATCTTTTATAGGGGACTCTTTTGCTTTATTATATAGTTCATCGCTTAACTGTATCTTTGTTATAAGATAACGCCTAAATTTTTCATCTTCATATTGCAATTGGTATCTACCAGTATCCCTATATCCAGATACATAATTATAACCGCCTTGTTCATGTATCCCACCTGTAGTAACTCCTCCAACTGTTGCCCCAGTATATACATATTCTTTTGGCTTATAAGAAATAACCTCATTCTTATCTTTCGCAATTTTAACCACTCTATCTATGTAAACTTCTTTTTTCCTAACAGTTAGTATTGTCGAATTAGCATCATACGTCACGCTAAGTGGGCGCTTTCCTTTCCTTATCTTATCTCCTACTATCTTTATAACAAGAGCAGCAATCATTAGCACAGGGCCGAGAAAAATTACTGTAGCGTTATCATCTGCTGCGCCTTTTAGCATTACTACAAGACCTACTACCTCTACAATAATTGCCCACCAATTATACATACCTTTCTACCTCCCAAAATAAAAAACGTGTGGCCCGAAGGCCACACGCCGTAAAAACGCATAGCCCCGATTGCCACCACGCAACCTTGATGCTCCTTAGAAGGATACCAAGACGGGGATACGTTCTTACCGAGGTAAGAACATACCCATCTAAGAAGCATAGTATTCGGTTGCGTGGTATGGCTAGTATATCACGCTTCTGGAGGCTTTACAAGGGCTTTTGACAGCGTTTGCCGGGTGTAGCTGCTCTCCAGTACACCCGGCCTAATCTCAAAGCCCGTATTCCTTTACACGTCTATAGAAGGTATTCGGCTTCATGTCCAGCCGCTTCATAGCTTCTACGGCGGTTATCTCTCCGGCCCGCCATTTCTTGACTACTGGCACAAACACGTCCATGTTCACGCTGATAGC
>CANQQR010000076.1 GCA_947626035.1 uncultured Bacilli bacterium
TCGCGAGTAAAAACAGCACCGTAAGGTCCTGACTGCTCACGATCCGGAAACTGGTTGTAGGTGGTTAGATAGTGCATCCTTGCGGTGCTGTTTTTATGCGACTGCATTCGGATGCACTATCTAGCGTATCTGATTGTATTTTTGCATAATTGCGACCGCTCTTAAAAATAAGTGAGGTATAGGTCGTCATGAGAAGAAGCAAAATATTTTCTGATTACTGCATGAGTTTGCAGTTGTTTTTAATAAGTAAAAATAAGCGGCGTCTTAGTGCCGAGGACTATTCACTTCTTTCCTCGGCACTACGACCTCGCTTATTGAATATTATTCCAATTTTCTTATTTTTCTTATTATTCTCTTTGGCGGCAGAAACTTTTTGGTTGACCGACGAAGTTTCTGCCGCCACACTAGAAATAACAATACCAGCTAGTTATGCTATAGATCTAAATCCTGGTACTGGTACTACCTTTGGTGAAAGTAAGAATCAACAAATAGGTATAAAGACTTCCGGTAGTTTCGGGTATACTTTGAATATTAAACCTAGTGATGGTACAGATTTAAAGAGCAGTAGTAATACTATTAAAACTATAACTAAATCTGAAGGCTATGATTCCAGTGATGGCTACAAAAACTCTGACGAAGTTAATACTTGGGCTTATAAACCAAGTAAACTTAATAGTGTAGATAATACTAAATATCTTCCATTTCCTAGTGTAGAGACATTATTAGACAAGACGGATAAGAATAACGATACGGCTAATACTTACGACCTAACTATTGCAGCCAAAGTAGATAATACTCTACCTTCTGGAACTTATTCTAATAACTTCGTAGTATCTGCTACAGCTAATACTGTTAGCTACAGTATTACTTATAACCTAAATGAAGGTGAATGGAGCGGCACAAGTCCGCAGATTGGAACTACTACAGAAAATACAATTAAGTTAGACTCAAACGAACCGACGCGTGATGGTTTTGAATTTAAAGGATGGTGTAGTATAGAGCCTACTGGTAATGATACAACGAGTCCGAGTTGTAGTGGACAAACTTATGAAGCTGGACAAGACTATACATTAACTTATGACACCAATACATTAACTTTAAACGCGATATGGGCTGCTACAGGTAGAGAACCTGTAGAATGCCGCATTATACCGAACATTAACCAAACTGGCGTCTTTAAAGATTCTCGTGATGACACTTCGTATAATATAGCTCGCCTGGCAGATAATAGGTGCTGGATGACTGAAAATCTTAAAATAGCCGATAAAGAGATTTCTTCAACCGATTCGGACATGACTAATGGTACATTTAATCTACCAACTAGTAGCACCAGTGGATTTAGCAACTACAACGTATCTAATGTTTATATCGATCCTACATACGGTGGTTATTACACCTTCTATGCTGCTACTGCTGGGGAAGGCACAAACAGTCAAAGTGGGGAAGCGTCTAAATCCATTTGCCCTAAGGGTTGGAGATTGCCCACTCAGGCAGAGTATAATACACTACTTGCCTCATATAACAATAATAGCTCAGGAGAGTTGCTAAATCCACCTGCGAATTTTGTTCTTTCAGGTATATATTATCTTAGCAGACCAGGGAATCAAGAAAATTTCGGAAATTTCTGGTCATCTACGGCTAATAGTACTAGTTCAGTTCGATGCACGCGTCTAGGACGTACTAGTGCAGAGACAGAGATAGAATGTGGCAAAAATCGTGGAATGGCCATTCGTTGCATCGCTAGGGGAACTGAAATCACGGATTTAAAATACTTACAAGATTGGCAAGAGCTTACAGAAACTGAAAAGAGTGAAGTTTTGAGTTCTATGGATGAATCAAAAAGTTACCAACTTATTGATATAAGAGATAATAATATTTATAATGTAGCTAAACTTAAAGATGGTAAACTTTGGATGATAGAGAATCTGAGACTTGGAGACAACAAATTAGATAATAGAACTCTCACTTCTAATAATACAGATATCACATCCACTTACCAGTTGGTTAAACAAACCCCCGTAAACTTTAATCGAATCAATAATGGTAATTATGATGCAGATGCTCTCTATATAGATCCGGACCATTTAGAATATGGCGGATACTATTCTTGGCACACTGCTACCGCCGGAACTGGCACGTCATCTATATCTTCAGGCGATGCCTCGTCTTCGATTTGCCCTTCAGGCTGGAAAATACCTACGGGCGGTCCTAATAGTGAATTGGCTAATTTAATCATTGCTTATAACGGCGTTAATTCTTCTAGTCCCACTAAGTTCTTGGCTAATCCAATTCCTGGATTCTTGCTAGGTGGATTAGTCCATAATGAAGGAAATGGCTTAATAGATCAAAATTCCATTGGTCGATACTGGTCTTCTACTGCCAGAGACACCAATACTGCATATGGTCTGTATATTAGCGTCTCTACAATCGGTGCTGATAGTTATAATTACAAATATTTTGGACGCACCATTCGCTGTATAGCGCGGACATAATATATAATATAAGTATGATTTATTCTAAGCAAACCCTTCGTCAAAAATATCGTAAAATCCGTGCAGAAATTACAAATAAATCCGCAAAAGATGCTAAAATTTTTCAAAAATTACTTGATTATTTAGAAAATCAAAACAACAGTCAAATATTGATTTACGTTTCAAAAA
>CANQQR010000077.1 GCA_947626035.1 uncultured Bacilli bacterium
TAATTTTCTTTATATAAAGTCAAATTTATTTGATGAAAATTTATTATTTTAAGTTAAATTAAATTTTTAATGTATATATAGTATAGTATAAGAAATTAATCGGATTTTTTATTTTTTTGTATTGGACTATTTTCTGTGAATTGTATAAAAATTACTTTATCATGGGAGGAATAATATGACAATCTGCAAAATTAAAAAAACAGAAGAGACTACAAATGAAACTAACGAAAATGAAATGGAACAAATTAGAAAAATAAATATTAGTTGTAATAATTATAAAGAAGTTTACATTAGTGGCTATAATAAATTTTCAAAATTAGGAAATTGGTTAGAAAAAGAATCATTGATTTTTAAAAATGAAGTCAATAATACTATTAATAATAAGCCAAATTTTAAGAGAGGCGAAATAATTAAAGTTGATTTTGGTATTAATATGGGTTCAGAATTATCAAATACACACTTTGCTATTGTTTTAAATAGTGATGATAATATTAACGTAGATAATATTACGGTATTACCATTAACATCTAAGAATGGTTATAAACGATTATATTTAGGAAATATATTAAAAAAATTTAACAGCAATAAATACAATAAACGAACTTATGCCTTAATCACACAAATAACAACTATAAGCAAAAAGAAAATTTTTAATGATAATATAAGGTGTCATTGTGATAGTAAAAAAATGGAATTAATTGATAAAGAAATAATTAATTTTCTAACTTATAATAACAAAAAGACTGAATGAACTTATTTCATTACAGTCCTACAGGCCATAAAGACCACAGTCATTCGGCCTTATAGCCGATACGGTCGTGAAGACCACAGTTTTGAGTAAGTTTTCACTTAACAATTAAATATTATCATAACTAATATTATTTGTCAAATTATTGTTTTATTCAAAAAATTTATTTATTGGTACATCTAGTACTTCACTAATCTTATACAAATTATACAAACTAATCCCCTGATTAACCTTAGTGCTTTCCATGCTTCCTATTAATGATACACTTACACCTATTCTTTTTGCCAAATCACTTTGTGTCATAGACCTTTCATTAGCATTATATAAAAGCCTATACTTCTTTATATTTTTACCGACTATATTATTTACTATTTTTTCTGTTTTCATTTTTTAACCCTCTTATTTATAAAGTTAATGGGCCAGACTGAACTCACTACTTTTCAATTTTAAAATCCGGCCCATCTGTTTTATATTAGTTCTCTTTTGCGTCGCATGAACTATCTGAAGTGACCTCATATGGGTCTCCAGCTGTACCGCTACCAGATAACTGAACGCAAGATTTCAGAGAAACTACTGGACGCACGACGCCACTCGTATCGAGGACGCTGTAGTTGCCCAAGTTGCCAGCGTTGAAGGAACCGTGCACGCGAAACACGCCCGCGAAGCCGCCGTTGAAGTAAGACGGACTCATTGTCCACCACCAGTTTGTTCCTGTTGAACTTCCTCCGGAAGAGTTCCTATAGTAGTAAGCATCTGGGTTGTTAGTTTGATATAAACCGCCTGCGAACACTATTTCGTCTGCTGTTATCAAACCTATTGGTTTTGTTAAGTTTCCATTACCACCAGAAGCCCCGCTTACACTAAACATATCTTTCTTCCTTTCAGCATCAGGTGAATCTGTATTTAGACTACCTGAACCATTTACTCCACATTTAAATGATGGATGGTTCTTTGAATTATCTGATTTATTTGCATAAAATTTAGTTCTTCCGTTATAATCCATTGTTCCACTTGAACTCCATCCATCTTGTGTACTTCTATCATTACAATATATTGCTGTTTTACTTATATATTTATCATAACTTTGCAAATCACTTGTATACCATGTTTCTAGTTGTGTTTTTATTGGACTACTTGTTCCGTTTCCTCTTATTGCTGCCAAAGTACTTCCTGTACTATACATATAACCTACATATGTCGTATTATCATATGCTTCATTATATGCCATTGTACTTATATATGCATCTTCAGCTGTTGGGCTACTTCCTGCGTATAATAGTCTTAATCCTCCATCTTCATTTGTTCTTATGATTCTCCAATATTTATTTGCAAAATATACCCAGTTGTCTTCTACATTTCCAGCATAATAATATACCGGTTTACTTCCTTCAGTATAGTTTCCATCTTCTTTATAATGTCCTGCTGTCCCTAAAATTGCATTAAATGTTGTTCTCTTCCCAGCACCACTAAACTTTTCTGTTCCAAAATTTGCTACTAATATCTTCTTTTTTTGGAATTCTATAGTACAATTTGTAGTAGATTTTACACCACTAACTGTAACTTTAGAACCACTTCCTTCTACTGCTGCACTTATTTGTGCTCCTCCATCACATGTTAAGGTTGGATTTGTATTTTCAAATCCAGAATCTGGTGTTGCTGTAAATTCAAGAGTTCCATTTTCATATGTTACTTTTGATTGTGGTGCTTGAACCTTTCCGTTTTTTGCACTTAAAGTTACTGTATAACCATCTTTAAAAT